>JAGHSC010000113.1 GCA_018066065.1 Candidatus Cryptobacteroides faecihippi | reverse complement strand
CACCAAGGAACGGGCATGTTCCAAGGAACTGGGCGAGCATCACATTGTTGACGAAGATCGCCGAGATGATAATGAGAAAGAATTCCATAGCCTAGTTCTTTTTTGCGATTTTGTTGAACAGTACCATAAGATAGCCAAGTGCAAGGAAAGCACCAGGAGCCATCACGAACACAAGCATGCCGTCGCCGGAAAGGAACTTCCACCCGAAGACAGAGCCGCTGCCGAGAATCTCGCGGACAATGCCGATGACAGTCAGCGAGGCAGTGAAGCCCAGACCGATTCCAAGACCGTCAAGAAGCGAATCGAGCAGGCCATTCTTGGAAGCGAAAGCCTCCGCACGCCCGAGAACGATGCAGTTGACCACGATGAGCGGGATGAACAGACCGAGAGTCTTGTACATTGCAGGAGTGTAAGCCTGCATCACGAACTGAAGGATCGTGACGAAGGTCGCGATGACGACGATGTAGACAGGAATATGCACCTTGTCCGGAACCAGCGGAGCGATCGCGGAGATCACGATGTTCGAGAGGACAAGGACGAACAGGGTGGCAAGACCCATGCTCAGGCCATTCACGGCAGAAGTCGTGGTGGCAAGGGTAGGACACATTCCGAGAAGAAGCACGAAAGTAGGATTCTCCTTGAAGAAGCCCTTTGTGAAAACATTCATTCTGTTTGCCATAGCTTATTCTCCTTTGATTTTTGCGACAGCCTCCACAGCATTCCTTACTGCAAGTGAATATGCTCTCGAAGTGATGGTAGAAGCAGTGATGGCATCGACGTCCCCGCCATCCTTCCTGACAGAAAGGATCTTGGAAACGGCATCAAAGCCCTTGAACTGCTCCATGAAATGAGCGTCGGATGTACACTTGGCACCAAGGCCCGGAGTCTCGTTGTGAGAAAGGACAGAAGTGTTGTAGACCTGTCCGTCAGGAGTGATGCCGACCATGAGGACAAGAGGCCCGCCGAAGCCCACCGTGGTGGACTTGACAGCATAGGCAAGCACCTGCTCCCCGGCTGCGCACACGTAATATTCAGAAGGCTGGCCGCCTACCTCGATGCTGATTGCATCAGAGAGTTCGCCACCCTCGGGAAGGACCTCAGAGATGGAAGCCTTGAGGATGTCGGCATTGGTCTTTGCAATAGGCTCTGCAGTGAGTGCATAGACACCTCCGAGAAGTCCGGAGCAGACCAGGCACACTGCTGAAAGGCACAATGCCATGTTGAGAAGATTTGATTTCATTGCCATAGTCTATGCCCTCCCGTATTTTTTCTGGTGGAACCACTTGTTGAGAAGCGGAACGGTCGAATTCATGATGAGGATCGCGAAGCTCATTCCCTCTGGATAAGAGCCGAAATATCTGATCATCAAAGTGATGAAGCCGATTCCGACACCGAAGACGATGCCTCCCTTGGTACTCATCGGAGAGGTCACATAGTCAGTTGCCATGAAGCAGGCACCCAGAAGGAGACCACCGGTAAGAAGATTGAAGGCAGGGTCGGTGAACTGAGCAGGATCGACAAGAGAGAACACTGCAGACACAGCGACAACCGTACCGAGGATCGACAGAGTGATCCAAGGCTTGATCACCTTGCGCACAAGCAGGTAGATGAAGCCGAGAAGGATGGCGATGGCACAAGCCTCTCCAGCCGATCCGCCGATGTTGGCGTAAAGCATCTGAGAGTACGAAAGACCGTTCTGAGCCATGATGTCAGCGACGTTGCCGCCCTGGAGAAGTCCTTCCTTGACAAGGCCGAGAGGCGTGGCGCCTGTAACGGCATCGACACCGAAGAGTCCCTTAGGCATCTCCCAGTGAGTCATGTAGGTAGGTAATGAGATCAGAAGGAACACACGGCCGACAAGAGCCGGATTGAACACATTCTGTCCAAGACCGCCGAAAGTCATCTTTCCGACACCGATTGCGACAGCGGCACCGATCAGGACCACCCACCAAGGAGTCGTTGGAGGAAGGTTGAGTGCAAGAAGGACTCCCGTCACGGCTGCAGACCAGTCGCAGATGGTGTCAGCTTTCTTCAGCATGTACCTCGTGATGAGAGATTCAAGAAGAAGGCAGGAAAGGACGCTCACCGCAAGCACCAGCAGTTCCTTCCAGCCGTAGAAAACGACTGAAACGGCGACTGCAGGAAGCAGGGCGATTACGACGTCCCTCATCAAGACCTTTGTAGAGGTCTTGGAATGGATATGCGGGGATGGTGAAACCAACAATCTTTCCATAACTATTCAGATTTTGCTTTTGCGGCCTCGGCAGCTGCACGTGCGGCAGCGGCGCGGGCCTTCATGATACCCATGACCTGGCCTCTGGCCATGCTGATGTTGTCAAGAAGCGGGATGTAGGCCGGGCAGCTGTAGAGACAGCAGCCGCACTGGATGCAGTCCTGGACGGCATTCGCTTCGAGACCATCGACGTCACCGGCCTTGTAGAGGCGGTTGAGAAGGAACGGTTCGAGACCCATAGGGCAAGCCTCGGCGCACTTTCCGCAGCGGATGCAGTTGCTTTCAGGCTGCCTCTTGGTCTGAGCCTCGGTGAGGAAGAGAAGGGCACCGGTACCCTTGAGCGTGGAAGCGTCAAGGTTTGCGATGGCCTTGCCCATCATAGGGCCTCCGCTGATGACCTTTGCAGCATCGGCAGGGACTCCGCCAAGATGGTCGATGATGAACCTCAACGGCGTACCGACGCGCACAAGGAGATTGGCCTGCTGAGGGAAGCACTCACCTGTGACGGTGACGGAATTGTCGATCAGAGGCTTGTTCTTCTGGACAGCGTCATAGACAGCCAGGGCGGTTGCCACATTCTGCACGACAGCGCCCACATCGATAGGAAGCCCGCCGGACTTGACCTGGCGTCTCATGACAGCATCGATAAGCTGCTTCTCGCCTCCCTCAGGATACTTCTTCATGAGTGGGAGAACCTCGATGCCCGCATATTTGCCAGACTTCGCCTTCAGCGAGTCCACAACTTTCTGAATATGCTCGATCGCCTCAGGCTTGTTGTCCTCGATGGCGATGGTTGCCTTCGCGACGCCGAGAGCCTGCTTGATGATTGCTGTTCCGACAACAACCTGCTCACCCTTCTCGAGAAGGGTACGGAAGTCGGAGGTGAGGTAAGGCTCACACTCGCAGCCGTTGATGATCAGCATCTCGCAGGTCTTTCCCGGAGGAGGGCTGAGCTTGACATGCGTAGGGAACGTTGCACCGCCGAGACCCACGACACCGCCGAGCTTTATCTTCTCGATGATAGCCTTGGAATCCTCAGGGATCTCCGTGACAAGATCCTCGCTGCGGTCGATGGTCTCAAGCCACTCATCACCGTCGACAGCAATCTCGATGTAAGTCTGAGTGTTGCCGGCGAGATCCTTGCGAGGGCCGATTGACTTGACCGTTCCTGAAACCGAAGAATGGATGTACGCTGACATGAAACCACCCGGCTCGGCAACCACCTGACCGACCTTCACTGCATCACCGACAGCCACGACAGGCTTTGCAGGAGCACCGATGTGCTGAGCGACGGAGATGTAGACAGCCGGAGGGATCGGGAGAGCCTTGATGGCACACTCGCGCGAAATCTTGGCGTCATTCGGATGGACGCCACCTATTGAGAATGTTCTTCTAGCCATTGATCTGTTCCTCCTTCTTTACAGGTTCTGCGGCAGCGGCGGCAGCAGCGGCAGCGGCCTCGCGGGCCTTCTTCTGCCTCTCCTGCACACGAGCCTTGACAGCCTCCTTGTCAAGAGGCTTAGGGAAATTCAGCGCATGGATGGCACCGGTAGGGCACATTGCCTCGCACTCACGGCAAAGCTTGCACTTCGAATAGTCGATCCAGGCAACATTGTTCTCGATGGTGATGGCATCATGGGTGCAAGTCTTGGCACAGATGCCACAGCCGATGCACGCGGCAGAGCAAGCCTTCTTCGCAGCCGGTCCCTTGTCCTTGTTGACACAGGAGACATAGAGCCTCATGTTGCGAGGGCCCTTGTTCCTGATCTCGATGATGTTCTTCGGGCAAGCCTTGGCACATGAGCCACAGGCTGTGCAGACAGATTCATCGATGACAGGAAGCCCAGTGGCAGGATCCATGGTGATTCCACCGAAGCTGCAGGCAGCGGCGCAGTCGCCACAGCCCAGACAGCCGTACTGGCAGAGAGTGTCACCCGCATAGAGGGCAGCCTTGACCTTGCATGATGAGATACCATCATAGTCATTGACCTTAGGCCTGTTCTCACAGGTTCCATTGCAGCGGAGGACAGCGACCATCGGAGCCTTTTCCTTGACTTCATAGCCCAGGATGGCTGCAACCTGCTTCATGGTCTCGTTTCCACCGACCGGGCAGTAGTTGCTGTCGAGATTCGGAGCCTTGACGGCAGCCTCGGCAAAGGCATGGCAGCCTGCGAAGCCGCAACCTCCACAGTTGGCGCCAGGCATCACCTTCTCGACCAGCTCGATACGCGGGTCTTCCTCGACCTTGAAGCGCTGAGCCACAAGATAAAGGGCCACGGCGAGCAGCAGGCCGAGGCCTGTTATGATCGCAATGGTCCAGATGATAGTTGTAGTCATGATAGAGTTATGTACTGTTTCAATTTGTCCGTCAATGTCAATCGCCGACCCGAGGAATCATGGTGAACTCATACTCTCCCCCCAGGGAATCCCTGAAAAGGTAGAGGACGAAATACCAAGCTCCGACGCCTGCGATCCCTATGAGACCGGCAAGCAACTCCGAATCAGTCACAATAGACAAAAATAATATTAAAATCAGTAATATCAACAGAGGAATCACATAAGAAATCATAACAGCCTTCAATCCGAGGTTCCTTGAAAGACAGACGTCGACCTCCTGTCCCACCTGGAAGGACTCCCATGGCCGGATCCTGGCATTGATGACCTTGGTCGAGGACTCCGACGCACCGCAAAGGCCGGCTGCATGGCACGAGGCGCAGGCCGAAGTGGAGACAATCTCGACAGAAGCCTGGCTTCCCTCGATCGAGACGATCACTCCCCTATGAGAAATGTTCTGCCCGGCCATGTCAGCGTTTCTTAAGCGATGAGAATTCGTTCTTGAGTCCGGTGAACATCTGAAGACGCCCCTGGACCTGGCCGATCTTGAGAGGGGCAGCGAACATCACAGGGATGTGGTTGCCGTCATCGGTGAACCAGGCATAGAGATCGGCCCCTTCAGCGAAGACATCGCCGGCGACGACCTGGAAGCCGAACTTCAGGCACTTGACAGTGCCAAGACCGGACACCTTCTTGTCCTCCTTGCCATAGTAGACGAAATGCAGGTTGTAGACATCGTCGTCGACTGCGAAGGTCATCGGGTAGCGACCGCCGACCGAAAGGCTCGAGATGTCCATGTTCCTGAGCACAAAGTACAGGAGCGGAAGGTCGAAGGTGCAGGCATCCAGCGGGATGTCAGCCGAATAGTCCCCCCTCCTGGAATTGTTCAGGGCCGCCTTGATGTGCGGATGGGCAGAATTCCAGACATAGGAGTAGCTGTTGGTGCTGGTGTAGTTCCCTTCCCTGGCCGTACGCGTGAACCTCATCGGCACGAGTCCGTCCCTTGTGAACCATGAGTCAAGCTGCTCCTTCACCGTGAAGAGAGAGGCATAAGCCTTCTGTGTGTAGGCAAACATCGAAGCATGGAAGGCCTTCTTGCCATTGAGCCTGGCCGTGTCCAGCTTGATGGTGGCCTTTGCGATGTCCGCATTGATGACGCCAAGCTTGTAGTTCACGGCGAAAGTCAGACTCTCCCCGCCCTTGAAGACGAGGTCCTTCTCGGACTTCACCTTGACAGGAACGCATTTCGGGCCGCCTTCAGCGGCAATGGAAGCAACTGCGGTACAAAGCGTTACCGCAGAAACAAGGACAAAGTGGAAAAATCTCTTCATCTCATCAGAATGGTGAGGTCTCGAAACCGGAACCTCCGTCGAACTCGCTGTTCATTGCAGATTCCATGCCCATTCGCTCGGCCTGATCCACAAGACTGTCTCCAGGCTCCACAAAACGGACCTGCTCTGCCTTGAAGAGCATGTCGAGGTCACAGACTTCTCCATTACGATGCTTTGCGATTACGATCTGCGTGGTTTCCTTTCCGCCCGGCGTTTCCTGAAGTCCTACGAAATCAGGACGATGGATGAAGATGACCATGTCGGCATCCTGCTCGATGGAACCGGATTCACGAAGGTCGCTCAGCTGAGGCTTTCCGGAGCCGCCGGTCCTCTGGACAGCGTTTCGGGAAAGCTGTGAGAGGGCGATAATCGGCACATTCAGTTCCTTTGCAGTCGCCTTGAGGGTACGTGAGATTGCAGCGACTTCCTGCTCACGGAGACCGCGGAGTTCAGCAGGTCCCTGCATGGGCTGAAGGTAGTCGACGATGACGAGGCCGACGTCCTTGGACTTCACCAGACGCTTGATCTTCGTCCTGAATTCCATCAGAGGGATGCTCGGAGTGTCATCGATGTAGAGAGGGGCCTTGGACAGAGACGCGATTCTCTGCTCGAGTTCAGGCCACTCGTATGGTTCGATCCTGGCACCACCCTTGAGCTTGTCTGCGCCGAAGCCGGACTCGGTGGTCATGAGACGCATGACCAGCTGGAGGGCGGACATTTCAAGCGAGAAGATGGCCACCGGGATATGATGGTCGACGGCAGCATTCCTCGCTAGGTTGAGGGCGAATGCCGTCTTACCGACAGAAGGTCTGGCGGCAAGGATGATAAGGTCAGACTTCTGCCAGCCGCGGGTGATCCTGTCCAGGGAAGGAAAGCCTGAAGGCACGCCGCTGAGGCCGGAGATGGTCTGGTTCCTCTCGATCTCCTTCATCGCATCATTGATCACGGAGCCGACATCCTGGACATCTCTCTTGAGATTGTTCTGGATGGCATTGTAAACCTTCGACTGAGCCTCGTCGATCAGGTCATCGACCTTGACGGAGTCATCGTAGGCATCCTTGAGGATCTGGTAGGAAGCAGAGATGAGGTCTCGCTGGATACTCTTCTGCTTGAGGATCTTGACATAGTACTCGACATGGGCTGCAGCTCCCACCTTCTGGGAGAGGTCAGCCAGTGCAACCGTACCGCCGACAGCCTCAAGGTTGCCCTTTGCGCGGAGCTTGGTGCTGACGGTGATGATGTCCACGGAGACATGTTCGTTGACAAGTTCGGACATGGCTTCGAAGATCATCCTGTGCTTTGGATCGTAGAAGCATGCAGCAGTGAGCTCCTCAAGCGTCATGTCGACGGATGAAGGCTCAATCAGCATGGCACCCAGGACAGCCTCTTCAACATCGAGAGCTTGAGGCGGTTTGTTTCCCATCTCAAGCCCAAGTGTATCAAGATTGACTGCCTGAGCCTTTTTCCTTGAAGACTTGGAAGGCTGGTCAGGCATGGTATGTCGGGATTATCTACTCTTCGGTCTTCTGACCTTCAAAGTTAGGGTTGACAATGATTCGACCGCAATGCTCACAGATGATGAGCTTCTTGTTTGATGCGATGTCGACGAGACGCTGAGGAGTGATGGTGTTGAAGCAGCCTCCGCATGCATCGCCATTGTAGACAGAAACGACTGCAAGGTGATTGTGGACACTTGCACGGATGCGGTCATAGGCGCTCTTGGTCCTGGCATCGATCTTGGCAGCACAAGCCTCACGGATTGCCTCGAGCCTTGCCTCTTCCTTCGATGTGGACTCGACGATCGTTGCAAGCTCCTCCTTCTTTGCCTTGAGGTCATCCTCCCTTACGGTGATGAAATCCTTGAGTGACTCGAGGTCTTCCTTCCTCTCGGCGATCGCTACCTTTGTGTCGTTGATCGACTTCTGTGCAATCTGACGGAGAAGGCCCTGGTTCTCGATCTCCTTGTTGATGGAGTCGAACTCACGGCTGTTGGAGATTGTGTCAAGCTGCTGCTGATACTTCTCGATCTGCACATCGCAGTCGATGATGTTCTGCCTGTTCTCGGTGATGGTCTCGTTGTAGGCATCGATGACAGCTGCATCCTGAGCCTGCCTTGCCTTGAGCTCGGCGATCTCGTCCTCGAGAGCCTCTACCTCGGAAGGAAGCTCACCCCTGAGCTGGAGAATCTTGTCGATGGCAGAGTCTGCCTCCTGAAGAGCGTAGAGTGTCTTGAGCTTTTCCCCGACGCTTACGTCAGAGTCAGCGAAGTTCTTCTGAAGGGAGACAAAGGTTTCCCTCTCGTCTATAGGAGTGTCGACTTTCTTGATTTTCTTGGTTGCCATGGTAGCTGTCTGTCTATCTAACTAAAAATAAAATACTGGGTTGCTCGATGCCAGCTTCGCGCTGGTACGGACTGCAAAGTTAGGAAATTTTTTCGTTATGAGAGAAAATAATATGTCTACAATCTCGACTTCCCCCTCAAAATGGCCTATATCCATGACCATGAAATCCTTAGGGGTGAAGAAACGATGGTAGGAAATGTCCCCGCAGATGTAGGCCTGAGCCCCTGAGGAGATGGCGCTGCCGATCATGGAGCCGCCGGAGCCACCGCACATGGCAACCCTCGAGACCATGCCCTCGACGGGGCGGGAGCAGCGGATCGAGGACAATGCGAACGCAGCCTTCACGGAAGCGATGAAATCCTCCGAAGCAACAGGCTCGGGAAGGTCGCCCACGGCACCCAGGCCGCAGCCTCCTTCTTCCGGGTCAAGCACTTGAATATTCAAGAGTCCGAGCTTCCTTGCCATCGCTCCGCTCACGCCGCCAAGTACCTTGTCGGCATTGGTGTGCGCAGCGTAGATGGCAATGCCGGCGGAGACAGCCTTGATGACGGTCTCGCCCACAAGGTCCTCCGGAGCGATCTTCTTCAGCCCGCCGAATATGAGCGGATGGTGGGTGACTATCATGTCCGCGCCGCATGCAACCGCCTCATCCACGAGCTCGGGAGTACAGTCGAAGCCCACCAGCACGCCGTGGACCTCCTGGTCAGGCGAGCCGATGCAAAGGCCGGAGTTGTCCCAGCTCTCCTGAAGGGAAAGCGGAGCGAACTCCTCGATGACGGAAGCTATATCCCTTACTGTCATAATGACTTGCGTACTTCGACAAGCTGCTGGCGGATCTCCTTGAGGCTTTCCAGCACCTTGACCTTGCCATCGACATTCTTCTTCTCGGCATTCATCTTCTTGGCCGCGCCTTCCAGGGTCATTCCCTGGACCTTGACGAGCAGATGGATCTGCTTGAGGACCTCGATGTCATCCTTCGTGAAGAGCCTGTTTCCCTTGGCATTCCTCTTCGGATTGAGATACCTGGTGAAGGAATTGGACCAGAACCTGACGAGAGAAGTGCTCTCGCCAAGGATCTCGGCAGCTTCACCGATTGTGTAGTACAACTTTTCCATATCTTTCTCTTGTTTTCTAATCCATTGATTGTCCGGCATTTGTAGCCATAAAAAGCATTTCCATGTAGTCCTCCGGGCTGGCGGAGGCAAAGAAATGGTTGACAGGGTCGAGCCTGACGCTGTCCCTGCAGACTTCATAGTGGAGGTGAGGGGCGAATGAGTTTCCCGACATGCCCACGTGACCTATCAGCGTCCCGAGACGCACCCTCTGGCCCTGAGACACCCGGATGTCATCCAGGTGGGCATACCTGGTCACATAGCCACCAGGATGAGCGATCTCGACGACATTTCCCTTGCCCTTTCCGGAGCGGGTGGTTCCCGTCACGACACCCGGCGCCGACGCAATGACCGCAGCCCCCTGTGGAGCGACAAGGTCAAGGCCGTCATGCATGACAGGAATCTTGTAGAAAGGGTTGATCCTCTGACCGAGGGACGCACCGGCACGGGCATAGGAGAAGGATTCCAGAGGACACGACATCGGGGGGACAGACGATTCTGCGCCCTGCAGCAGGAGCATGATCTCCTGGAAGTTGTCCTCTATCCTCCTGGCCGAGCCAGAGAGCGTGCCCAGCTTCTTTCCGACATAGTCGACCAGATCCTTGTCGCGTACGGAATCCTCCGGCGCAAGGAGAAGGTCCAGCACTCCGCCCCTGATGTCTGAGACGGAAGACTTGAAGAGCTGCTGGTAGATTGCATCATCCTTCACCTTCAGTCCTTCGATGACATCCCCGACCAGTGCCTCCCGGCGCTGCATCTGTGAATATACCTGGCGATAGGCCTGGTTCTCCTGTGCGAGCTGCTTCTCGACATCGGTGTCCACGAAAAGCGAGAACACGATGTAGTAGACGACGGCGAGCGAGACAGTCACCAGGAAGTACTTCAAGCCCTTCAGGAAAATCTCCCATGTGGACCTGGTGACTTTCCTGAACTCGAGATGAGTCTTGTCGAACATGAACTTGCTTCCCATGCCTTACCTCCTGTGTATGCTGAAACCATGGCGACCCTGGCCACGGCCCGATTCCTGGGCCCTGGTGGTAACCATCTTCATATATTCATCCTTCGGCATCGAAAGATCGTAATAGTTGGCAGGGTTGACCTTTTCGTCCCTGTAGATCACCTCGTAATGCAGATGGGCTCCGCTGGCTCTTCCGGACTTGCCGGAATCGGCGATCTGGTCTCCCCTCTTCACCTTCATGCCCTCGATGACCTTGACGGTGTTCAGGTGGGCATACATGGTCTTGTAGCCGAAGCCGTGGTTGATCGTGATGCAGTTGCCGTAGCCGAAGAAGTCGAATGCAACCATCTCTACCACACCATCACCGGTGGCGAACACCGGGTTGCCGATCTTCATCGCGAAATCGACTCCGGTGTGCATCTTCGACGAGCCGTTGAACGGGTCGGACCTGTAGCCGAACGGGCTTGACAAGGTGTAGACGCCCTCATCCGGGATCACCGGAGGAACGGCCGGCACACAGTCCGCCATGTCACCGGCGCGTCTCGACACCGACGAAACCTCGTCGAGCGAGGTGGCCTGCACGCAAGTCCTCATCGAAATGGTGTCCAGACGGAGCAAGGTGTTCTTCAGCACGTTGCCCGGCTCGATTCCGTCCAGCATCGAATAGCGCTCAGGGCCACCGATCCCGGCATTGCGCACGCTGGCCGGTATCTCATTCATTCCGAAGACCGAACGGTAGATGTCCTCATCCCTGACCTCGATGGCGTCAAGCACTTCCTCGTAGCTGTCAAGCTTGCTGTTCATGACTTCCATCCTGGAGATCCACCTGGATCTCTGGGCTTTCAAGAAAGTCGTCTTCGGAAGTTCGATGCCGGCCACGGACGTGACCAGCCAGATGTAGACCGCGGCGAGGAGGACGCTCCCGGCAAACAAGAGAAATCCCTTGAAAAACTTCGATTTCAGGGATGCTTCCTTGATCTCGTAGAGCAAGGTCTCAGGATTGAGAACATAATTGCTCATAATTCTACAAATATATTTATTATTTGCGACAAATCGCGATTTTTGTTGTAAATTTGCTAATTCCATGCCTGCCCGGAATCAAGTTCGGAAGCATTGGAGGAGATTTTAACTGAAAATATTGACACACAATCATGTACACGTCCAAAGAGATAAGACAGCAATTCCTTGATTTCTTCGAATCAAAGGGCCACACCATCGTGCCATCTGCACCTATGGTCATCAAGAACGATCCGACATTGATGTTCACCAACGCTGGTATGAACCAGTTCAAGGACATCTTCCTCGGCAACTCTGCACCAAAGTCAAAGAGAGCTTCCGACTCACAGAAATGTCTGAGAGTCAGTGGAAAGCACAATGACCTCGAGGCAGTGGGACACGACGGAAGACACCACACCATGTTCGAGATGCTCGGAAACTGGAGTTTCGGTGACTATTTCAAGACAGAGGCCATCACATGGGCATGGGAACTCCTCACGGAGGTCTACAAGATCGACAAGTCAAAGCTCTACGCCACCGTCTTCGAGGGAGCAGCCGAGGATGGCACAACTCTCGACGAGGAGGCAAGGGAGGCCTGGAAGAAGCTCATGCCGGAGGACCACATCATCCTCGGAAACAAGCATGACAACTTCTGGGAGATGGGTGACACCGGTCCTTGCGGCCCTTGCAGCGAGATCCACATCGACCTGCGCAGCGACGAAGAGATCGCAAAGATCCCTGGAAAGGATCTCGTGAACACCGACAACGACGAGGTGATCGAGATCTGGAACCTCGTGTTCATGCAGTACAACCGCAAGGCTGACGGTTCCCTCGAGTCCCTCCCGGCAAAGAACATCGACACCGGAATGGGTTTCGAAAGGCTTTGCATGGTTCTCCAGGGCAAGACCAGCAACTATGACACCGACATCTTCTCAGGATGCATCGGAAAGATCGAGGAGCTTTCAGGACACAAATATCACGAGAACGGCAACGTGGAGGTTGCAATGAGGGTGATCGCAGACCACATCAGGGCAATCGCATTCTCTATCGCCGACGGACAGCTTCCTTCCAACGTGAAGGCTGGCTACGTCATCAGGAGAATCCTCCGCCGTGCCGTCCGCTACGGCTACACATTCCTCGGATTCAACGAGCCGTTCCTCTGCGCCCTCATCCCTCAGCTCGTCTCAGACATGGGCGAGGCCTATCCTGAGCTCGCAAAGCAGCAGAAGCTCATCGAGAGTGTGATCAGGGAGGAGGAAATGTCATTCCTCAGGACCCTCGACCGCGGCATCAAGCTCATGGATGACTACATCGCAAGGAATGCAGCAACCAAGACGATCCCTGGAACAGACGCATTCGTCCTCTATGACACCTACGGATTCCCGATCGACCTCACCGAGCTCATCGCCGGAGAGAACGGCTACACCGTCGACATGGAAGGCTTCAGCGCCGAGCTCCAGAAGCAGAAGGAAAGGGCACGCAACGCAACCGCCAATGAATTCGGCGACTGGGTAGAGTACTATCCAGGAGAGGAAGAGTTCGTGGGCTACGACAACACCACCATCGAGGGAGCAAGGCTCCTCAGGCAGAGGACAGTCAAGCAGAAGAACAAGGAGATGCTCCAGCTCGTCTTTGACCAGACACCTTTCTACGGTGAGATGGGTGGCGAGGTCGGCGACACCGGCTGCATGATCTCAGAGAGCGGCGAGAAGATCGCCATCACCAACACCGTCAAGGAGAACGGCCTGACCGTCCACATCGCAGAGAAGCTGCCTTCAGACCCTACCGAGAGATTCACCCTCGTGGTCGATGCAGAGCGCAGGCAGAAGATTGCCAACAACCACAGCTGCACGCACCTTCTCGACGAGGTTCTCCGCGAAGTCCTCGGAACACACGTCGAGCAGAAGGGTTCCTACGTCTGTGACAACTATCTCCGCTTCGACTTCTCACACTTCGAGAAGATGACCGACGAGCAGATCCGCCTCGTCGAGAAGAAGGTCAACGCCCTCATCAGGGCCAACCATCCTCTCGAGGAGAAGAGGGATGCCACAATGGACGAGGCCAGGGAGATGGGAGCCATCGCACTGTTCGGCGAGAAGTACGGCGATGTCGTCAGAGTCGTCAAGTTCGGCAACAGCGTCGAGCTCTGTGGTGGATGCCACACCAGCGCAACCGGAAACATCGGCTACTTCCAGATCACCGGCGAGTCTGCGATCGCAGCAGGCATCAGGCGTATCGAAGCCGTCACCGGCGAGGCTGCCGAGGCTTATTCAGAGAGTTTCCAGGACATGCTCCGCACAGCAAGGGCATTCTTCAACAATGTCCCTGACCTTCCGGGAGCCATCCAGAAGATGATCAACGAGAACTCCGAGTACAAGAAGAAGGCTGAAGAGTTCGCAAGGCAGAAGGCTGCCGAGCTCGCTTCCCGCCTCAAGGAATCAGCATCTGAAGTCAACGGAAAGAGCATCATCGTCGTCAAGCAGACCGCCGATGCAGTCATGGATTCCACCATGCTCAGGGATGCGGCAACACTTTTGCAGAAGGAGCTTGTCAACACTGCCATCGCAGCCGCAATCGAGAGCGAGGGCAAGCCTATGCTTCTCCTGATGTACTCACAGGATCTCGTTGCTGCAGGAAAGAACGCAGGCAAGGATATTCGTGAGGCAGCCAAGTTCATCCAGGGCGGTGGCGGCGGACAGCCTGGCCTCGCAACCGCAGGCGGACGCAACACCGACGGACTGAAGGACGCTCTCGACAAGCTCGTCGAGGTTGCAACAGCATAAGACAGCACATCCAAGCATCGCACCGGGATGAAGAAGATAGACAGATTCATACTCACCACCTTCATAGGACCATTCTTCATGATCCTGCTGGTGGTCATCTTCATCCTTGTCATGCAGTTCCTCTGGGTCTACATTGACGAGCTGGTCGGCAAGGGACTGAGTCTGAGCGTCGTGGGAGAGTTCCTCTTCTGGGGAAGCTGTACGGTCCTGCCGCTGGCCCTGCCTCTTGCCACCCTGCTGGCTTCCATGATGACGATCGGCAGCATGGGAGAGAACAACGAGCTCATAGCCCTCAAGGCCGCGGGAGTTTCCGTCCTCAGGGTGATGCTTCCTCTCCTCATCGCATCGGTTGTCATCACGATCGGCACGTTCTACGTCATCAACAGCCTTGTCCCGCTGGCCTACAACGAGATCTACACGCTCAGGGAGGACATCGGGCAGACTAAGGATGAGATCAAGATCCCTTCCGGAACCTTCTACGACGGAGTCGAAGGCTACGTCCTCAGGGTCATGGACAGGGATGAGAAGACCGGAATGATGACCGGAGTGATGCTCTACGACCATTCAGGCGACGGAAACACCCGCCTGACGCTGGCAGATTCCGCCATCATGAAGATGTCGAAGGACAAGTCCTACCTCACCTTCAAGCTTTACAACGGAGTCAACTACCAGGAGACAAACAGCAGGGCCTACAAGGACACAAGCTACCAGCTGCAGAAGATCGAGTTCTCGAAGCAGGAGATGGTCATGGCGCTCCAGAACTATGCGTTCCAGCACTCTGACAGCGCGAGGTTCGGAGACCAGGTAAAGGTTCTGCCTCTGAAGTCCCTCCATTCCGACAGGGACAAGCTCAGGGATGTCAGGGACAGCACGAAGCAGCTCCAGCTCATGAGCACGGCCGCATCCTACCTGTTCAGCATGTCCAGGCAGCTTGACACAATCCCTTCAGGAATATCCAGGAACTTCGAGGACGCCTCATTCCTCAACTTCTCCTCCGATGAAGCCACTGCCGAGTCGCTGGAGAACGCCGCGAAGAACGCAAGGCAGATGGAGTCGAACCTCACGACCTACCAGTTCGGAGCATTCGACTACACGGTCAGGCTGCGCAGGACTGCGCTCGAGTTCCTCAGGCGCTACAGCCAGGCGATAGCGTGCTTCATCATGTTCTTCATCGGAGCGCCTCTGGGAGCCCTGATCAGGAAGGGAGGCATCGGAGTCTCGGCCATTGCATCCCTGCTGATGTTCGTGCTCTACTGGGTAGTGGACATCACCGGAGTCAAGCTGGCCAAGGACGGATCCGTCTCAGCCGCCTTCGGAGCCTTCATCTCAGCCGGAGTGCTGCTTCCGATCGGACTGTTCCTGACATGGAAGGCAATCAATGACACCGACCTCTCCAACATGGAATCGATCAAGACCTGGTGGAGAAAACTCAAGAGCAAGATCACGGGTATGTTCAGAAAGACAAGAATAGTTTACATGGGAACTCCGGAGTTTGCCGTTGCACCGCTGCAGGCACTCCTGGAGAAGGAATACAACATCGTCGGCGTGGTCACCGTCGCCGACAAGCCGAGCGGACGAGGGCAGAAGGTGAACGAAAGCGCAGTCAAGAAGTTCGCCGTGGAGCACGGTATACCGGTCCTCCAGCCACTCAAGCTCAAGGACCCAGAGTTCCTCGAGCAGCTGAGAGCCCTCAAGGCCGACATGTTCGTCGTAGTGGCCTTCAGGATGCTTCCTGAGGAGGTCTGGACCATGCCAAGGCTCGGTACCTTCAACCTCCACGCCGCACTGCTGCCTCAGTACCGC
>JAGHSC010000117.1 GCA_018066065.1 Candidatus Cryptobacteroides faecihippi | reverse complement strand
TACCACTGATGCGGCCAGATGTAGTCTGCGTCTCCGCCTTCGGCCTCGTCACACCCGGCGACTATGATGTAGACATTGTCGACTTCCCCGTCCCCGTCATCATCGTACTGTGAAAAGTCTATGAATGGGTCGACAAGCAGGCATGCTTCCCTTGCAAGCTCGTCCGGGTGGGCATCGTTTCCGGAACCATTCAGGTCTTCTCCATAGTATTTGAAACTCTTGGAGGCAGTCACGATGTCAGTGACCGTGAATTCGAAATCGTAGGCATGGCCAAGCTGGTCGGTGAAATAGTCCAGCACGCTGCCGGTGGCTCCGTCCTTGGAGTAGCCCCTTTCCGTGACAAGTGCAGTGAATTCGTCCTTTCTTGTCCTTTCGTTCTGAAAGCTCAGGTCGGGGAACTGGACCAGGATTACCAGACAGTGGCGGGATGCTTTCCCTTCTGCCCTTGTCCTGAGGGAGCGTGGCTTGCTTCTCCTTGCCAGCTCGATCCTTCTAAGCTCGCCCTTGAACCTGATCGCTTCGTATGGGATATTCCGGCTTTCATTGAGCACAAGGGCAGGAACATTGTCACCGGGCTTGTAACCGCTCCTTGTCGCTGTACCGTCAGCATTGTAGAATGCGTACTGGTAGAAACCGTCTTCGTCTTTCATCAGGGCACAGCCATCGGTTGTCATCAGTACCCTCGAAAACTCGTCTCCACGGAAGAATGCTCTGAATGTCGTGCCGTCCGGCTGGGTGATGAGGAAAGACTCCCTGCTCGCCGGCCTGGAGAAAGCCAGGACAGTGAACAGAGTGAACAGTATTGAAATGAAAGCTATCTTCTTCATCGTTTTACAAAGTTACATAAAAATAAATGGACGGCCACCATAGGTGACCGTCCATTTATTTGATTTCGTAAAGGATTATTTCTTAGCCTCAGCTACAGACTCCTTTCTGAACTCCTTGAGATCCTTCATGAGCTCAAGAGCAGCCTTGCGAGCGCGTGCACCAGCAGCCTTGTTTCCCTTAACGACCTGAGCCTCAGCGTTAGTTACGAATTCGTTGAGCTCTTCTTTGATTTTGGCAACGAGAGTTTCCATTGATGATTATGAATTAGTTGTTGAACTTAAGTATCGTCTGTCGGAATTGGCTTTCAGCACAATATCCGAACGCAATTTAAACAATTTAATCAGAAAACTCCAAAAAAAATTGTGAAAAAAATCAAAAAAAAGGCAATTCGTGGTGCTGTAGCCCTATTCCATTGTGCTTTTGGGCTTTACATTCAAGAAATTCATCGCCCTGTCAGGGCCGATGGTGGAAAAATTCTTGATTCCATCGATTACCCGCTTACAGATTTCAGGCATCTGCTGGAATTCTTCCTCGCTCAGCTCTCCGATGACGAAATCGACCTGATGTCCCCTTGCGAAATCGTTGCCTATTCCGACTCTGATCCTGGCCCAGGAAGTGGTCTCCAGGCATTCCTGGATGTCTTTCAGACCATTGTGCCCTCCGTCGCTTCCATTCTTTCTCATCCTCAGGGTTCCGAATGGAAGATTCAGATCGTCACAGACGACTATGAGATTTTCAAGCGGCAGGTCCAGCTTGTTGACCCAGTACCTGACGGCATTGCCGCTGAGGTTCATGTAGGTCGATGGCTTGAGCAGGTAGAAGTTCCTTCCCTTGAAGGAGACCTGTGCCACATCGCCATAGCGCTCCGTCTTGAAAACAGCATTGGATGCCTGAGCCCAGGCATCCAATACCATAAATCCCATGTTGTGTCTGGTACGAGCGTACTCTGCGCCGATGTTACCCAATCCTGCGACGAGATAGTTCATGCCCAGATGACTCTAGAAGAACTATTTTGCCTTTGCCTGGCGGGTAGCCTTGACAGTGCAGATGATGGTTCCCTTAGGAGAGACGATGTCGATGTTCTCGAACTTGAGGTCGCCGGCAACGATTCTCTTCTCGATGTCGAGGTCGGTTGTGTCGATGGTGAGCTCGTCAGGGAGGTTGGCCATGGTTGCGCTGATGCGGAGTGACCTTGCGTTGAGAACGAACTTACCACCCTTCTGTACACCTACAGGGTGTCCGGTAACTGCGATAGGAACGTTGATTGCGATAGGCTTCTCTTCGTTGACTGCGAGGAAATCCACGTGGAGGCAGTTGTCCTTTACAGGATGGAACTGGAGCTCGTGAAGAACGCATGCATACTTCTGTCCGTTGTCGAGGGTAAGGTCTACGATGTAGGATGCAGGAGTGCAGATGAGACCCTTGAGGTCCTTGTCGCTGACGGTGAAGAGAACATTCTCCATGCCGAGACCGTAAAGGTTGCATGGTACGAGACCTTCTCTGCGGAATGCCTTGATGACGGCCTTGTTTCCGACTTCGCGGACAGTGCCGCTCAATTCAAAATGCTTCATTTGATTGTGTTTTAAAAAGTGTTACTCAGTTCCGGTCATGCCGGAACCCCATTGCACCAAAAGCTAGGGCGCTTTTTTACTGGCGCGCAAAGATAGGATTCTTTTTTGGAATAGGCAAGTGCCTGACTGTCATTTGAGAAGTTCCGTGGCCTTGTTCCAGCTTTCTTCCATGTAGTACTTGTTCAGCAGTTCGGTACCTGCGCATGGCAGGTAGGAACTGAGACCGGAGTAGGTCCTGAACGTGAATGAGTCCATGAACACTGGAGTCGCTGCCTTGTAGACTGTACATCCGTCGAGGGCAGCCCTGAGCTCCTCGAGATCTTCTGCAGATGCGTTGGCCCTGATGAAGATGTCCTCGAGGTCGAAGAAATAGTGGCGGTCCGTCGAGTATCTGTAATATGGCTGTACACCCCGGTAGTTGAGGTGCCGGATGTCGGTGCGGTACTTCTCGAACAGCCTCCTGCAGGTTGCGGCCAGGGCATCGAGCCCGGATGTGCGTGCCAGCATCACGGTCGAAGACTGGGAGACGCCGCTCTGGTCCATGTACATCTGGAATCCTGCCCTGAACAGTCCTTCAAGGTCTGCTTCCGGAGTCTTGAAGAGATAGTCGGTGATCTTCGTGTAGTCGAACATCCCGGCTGCGAGGACTTCTGCAGCCGAGCCTCCGATGTAGTCAGCCTTGTCCTTCAATGCGTAGAACACTTCAATGCCGGCGCTGAAGCACATGTCAAAGAGGATGTAGTCCAGGTGGAACGGGATTCCGGAAGCGAATTCGGCCGTCGACATCTCTTTCCTTTCGAAGCATCCGTCACTCGGGGCTTCCTCGATGCCGATGCTTCTGGTCATTCCGTAGTAAGGGTCGTCCCTGAGATCGCTTTCCGGAACATCCGGCCATAGGGCTCTTGGCGATGGCTGGTTCATTGCTGGCGCACTGAGCAGTTCGCCAGCATGTGCCTTCTCGAACTTGGAAGGGCTGAAGAAGTAGCCGTCGGGAAGCCATCCGGACCCGTGGGACGAGAAGATCAGACCGTAGCCCTTGGCCGGGAATGCGGACTTCACGAATCCGAGGACCGTCCTCATCGTTTCAGGGCTGCAGGCCATCGTCTTTTCGTCAAGCGTCATGAGGGTGTCGATGACCAGAGCCCCTGACTTGTCCTTGTAGTAGCGCTTCAGATAGGATTTGACGGGGGCGGCAGAGCTTCCATTCATGAGTTTCGAGTAGACGAGGAGCACATCCTCATTCCTGCCTTTCCCGGGCATGGTCGACTGGGTGAGTTCCCGATTGACATCGGAATCAAGATAGCCGGTGAGGTCGTTGAAGCCGCTCTCGTAGAACAGGACGACCCTTCTCTTCTCTATGAACTCCTTCCTGTCTCCGCTGGATGAACCTTTCACCCCGGTGCCTTCATCAATGATGAAGTCCTTGTCCTTGCCGCATGACGCAAGGACGAGGAGCAGGGCGAAGACGGCCGCAAGCCTTGATGTGATGTATGTCCTCGAAGCTTTCATTGTCTTGACTGAAACTTGAAATACAAATATAAGAATTATTCGTAACTTTGAACTGAAGGGAAAAGGATCTTCAAGCATGGAAAGGCTGCTGTCTGACTATTCATACTACCTTAAGATAGAGAGGGCGATGTCTCCGAACACCGTCGCCTCCTACACTTCGGACGTGGAGCTTTTCCTCAATGCCTGTGACGTGCAGCCATCCCACGTCACCTCAGCGCAGGTAATCAGCTACCTCGAGAGCCGCACAAAGCTTTCCAAGAGGTCCCAGGCCAGGCTTCTAAGCTCCCTGAAGTCATTCTTCGACTGGCTCATCATGGAAGGGGAGAGGAAGGACAACCCATGCGATGCCGTCGACATGCCAAAGCTGGGACGCTATCTTCCCTCCGTCCTTTCCGTGGATGAAGTCACGGCGATCATGGATTCTGTCGACCTTGGTTCATGGACGGGCAGGAGGGACCGTGCGATCCTGGAAGTCCTCTATGGCTGCGGACTCCGTGTCTCCGAAGCGGTAAACCTCAGAATCTCAAGTCTTTATCTCTCTGAGGGCTTTGTCCGCGTCATCGGAAAGGGCGACAAGGAGAGGCTCGTCCCGATCGGGGAAGCCGCAGTCGATGCCATCAATGAATATGCTGCCGTGCGACCCGAACCATACTCTTCGGAGTTCGAGGACATCCTGTTCCTCAACCGTTTCGGCAAGAGCCTCAGCAGAGTCTCCATGTTCAACATGGTCAAGAACCAGGCGATGGCTGCAGGTGTGGCGAAGGAAATCTCCCCGCACACGTTCAGGCATTCATTCGCTACCCATCTGATCGAGAATGGGGCGGACCTGAGGGTGGTTCAGGAGATGCTCGGGCATGAGAGCATCCTCACGACGGAGATCTACACACACATAGACACGTCTACATGGCAGGCTGCCGTGCTGGCGCATCATCCACGGAGGTAGGGCTTTCTATCCTGCATCCGGCCAGGCGGCTTCCAGCCTCCTGGCCCAGTATGCCTGCCTTCATCAGGTTTTCCACCGTCCATTCCTCACGGGGACTGTTGTCTCTGAAAAGCACGATCGAGTGTGCCGCACGCCTGTCGATGTAGGGATGCCTTGCGAGATCGC
>JAGHSC010000068.1 GCA_018066065.1 Candidatus Cryptobacteroides faecihippi | reverse complement strand
TCCTCGAACGAGACAGTGTAACTCCTTCTGTACACGTCATTTAACCTGATAAATCTTTTCATAGCGATTCAAGAATCATTTCTGAGACGACCTCTGCAAGAGCCTCGACGCCCTGGGCGTTCGGATGGACACCATCAGTTCCTTCGTAGTACTCATCCTTTCCATCGAGGACGGCAAAGGAGTCATCGATCTGGATGTCCTTGCCGGCCAGGAAGGCCCTGATGCTCTCATTGCGCTCAAGGGTGATGCGATACATTTCCTTGTCCGCCATCGGAGGGTTGGTGGCCCAGATGAGCTTGGCATCGGGAGCCATCTCCTTAAGTTTGGCGTACAGCTGGCCGAGCGCAGCAGAGTACTCTTCAATGGTGTAGTCCCAGCCGTGGGCACCGTTCGAGACATGGATGATGTCGAAGTCGTACTGGCTCAGGATGAGGGCCACTTCATCAAGATAGGCAGGGTCGCCGAGAGACTTGGAAGTGGCCACTCTGGTCACGAAAGCCTTGCCTTCCAGGCGGTTATCCACCGAAGGGCCGTAGAGGCGGGTAATGGAGTGGCCGAGGAGAAGCACCCTCGGGAGACCGGTGTCATTGGTGTGCGGAGCCCAGATGTCAAGCCATTCGATGCTTTCGCGCTTGATTTCGGAGCAGGCAGTGTCCTGCTCGGATCCGGCAGTGGTTTTCTCCGATGTGTTTCCGCAGGAGCTGAGCACCAGCGCTGCAGCTGCCATGAGGCAGAAAGGTCTGTGGAGTCTCATATTCATTTTATCATGCAGGCTGTTGATGAGCAGGTCAGGCCGTCGGTGGTGTTGACGTTGAAGAAGAAGGCGGTCGTGCCTTCCGGGAGCTTGACGCTGGCATTGTTGCCCTTGCGCGGGAGCGGGACGTTCATGACGAGCCATTCGCGGTCCCTCCACGGGGTCACGTCGGAGGTGGTGTAGAAGAATTCGATGGACTCGATGGTCCTGCCGTTCAGCTCATAGTCGAATGCGGCGGTGCCTTTCTTGCCGATGACCGCGTCGCCGGCGACCGGGAGGTCCGGACCGCCTTTCAGCAGGTGGTCAGCCAGGGCAAAAGTCTCCTGCGGCTGGCCTTCCTTGTCCTTGCCGTCGGTGTGTATCATCCTGAGCCTGATGGCTTTGTAGGAAGGGACGCTGGCGAGGGCCATGGATTTCTGATGGGTCGGGAAGTCGAATGCGAAGTCGTTGGTGCCGGCTGCCCAGAGGATCGGGACTTCGATCTGAGGGATGTAGTGCATCGGATCGAAAAGGTCGCACCAGCGTCTGCCGGCCGCATCGTGGATATTCCAGGCTGTCATCTCCTCAAAGAATCCGCAGGCGTACACCGGTGCAGCGAACTGGTAGCGCTTGTCGACGGCAGCGGTGAGGAGGGTCAGGAAGCCTCCCCAGGAGTTGCCGGTGAGGCCGATCCTGGTTGCGTCGACCTCAGGGAGCGAGCGGAGGAAGGAGTGGGACTGAATCACCTCAGCGACAGCGCAGTAGGGCCACTGTTCCTCGGCGTCGCGCAGGCCTCTCTCGAAGCCGCCCCAGTCGAGGTAGAGGCCTCCCGGAAGGAGAGCCCAGCCTCCCTTGGCTGGATATTCAAGGCCGTTGGTGAGTCTTATCGGGAGCCTGCCGGTGGTGTCCATGGAGATGGCTGCGTAGCCGAGTTCATTCCAGACTTTCACCCATTCCCAGAAGGCTGTTCCGAGGCCACCGTGTACCAGTACCATTGCGGGGGCCGAGTTGTCGGGGCTTGCTCCTTCGGTGAGTCCGTAGTAGGCGAAGAACTTCGTCGGTTCGCCTTTGTAGTCGATTCCGTCGATCAGGATGGCTTTGATGCCGCCGATGTCATAGCTTGGCATCGGGGTGACGCCAGGGGTCCTGTAGAGTTCGTCCAGTGGCCATTTCACTGGATTTCCGGCGTTTGCGATGCCTCCCAGAAGGAGGCTGAGTGCGAGGATGATCGAAAACTTTTTCATGGTTGCAAGATAGCCAACTGCGGTCAGAAAAGCAACAGGTTGGAATGTTTTGCTATCTTTGTGGAAACACTGTTTCAGTTCATCATGAAGAAAGCTTTGACATTTTCAGCTGCAGTCTGCGGCTTTTCCTGGGTCGTATTCCTCATTCTGTTCGCCTGCTGCAAGGGTGATGTCAAGAGCCTGGGGGCGGGTTTCACTGCCTTCGAGTCTCTCTACATGCTGTTCCCGATGGGCGTCGCGATGGTCCTGCAGAAGCTCAGGCATGAGCCTTTCAAGAGCACCGGGATGCTGAATTTCAGGTTCTCGTGGGTCTGGGTGTGGAGTGTGATCCTTCCTGTGGTCATCATGCTTCTGAGCATCGTCACCAGCGTGCTGATGCCTGGTGTCAGGTTCGAGTATGGTCCTGAGCAGCTTCTCTCAATGCAGAACCTTCCACAGGAGGCGGAGGCTGCGCTGCGGAGCCAGCTTTCAAGCCTCTCCCCTGCCATGCTGATGGTCTCTACCATCGTGAGCGGTGTCTTTGCGGGCTGCACAATCAACGCTGCGTTCGCGTTCGGCGAGGAGTATGGCTGGCGCAACTACATGGTTGCGGCGCTGAAGGGCCATGGGTTCTGGAAGTCCGCCCTGCTGATCGGCTTTGTCTGGGGAATCTGGCACATGCCACTCATCCTCTGCGGGCACAACTACCCTCAGCATCCGGTTGCGGGAGTGTTCATGATGTGTGTCTTCTGCATCCTGGCGGGCGTGATGGAGCTGTACCTCGTGCTGAGGACCGGTTCGGTCATTCCGGCTGCCATCTTCCATGGGACGATCAATGCGGTGGCAGGCAACTGCTACTTCTTCATCAATGGAGGCAATGACCTCACTGTTGGAATATGCGGGGTTGCAGGCTTTGCTGCCATGGTGGTTGTGATTGCGTCCATCTGGCTGTGGGACAGGGGGCACGATCGGGTCTTCG
>JAGHSC010000155.1 GCA_018066065.1 Candidatus Cryptobacteroides faecihippi | reverse complement strand
CCCTTATATTCCGCGTTTTCCTCGTGCGACGGACGGAATGATAACTACATCCTGCTTGTGAGGCCCTCGAGCGGGCGTTTGTCCAGGGAATGACCCATTATCCGCTTGCGCTGGCCTCGGCGGACAGCTTAGCCCTTAGATTCCGCGTTTTCCTCGTGCGACGGACGGAATAATAGCTCCATTCTGCTTGTAAGGCCCTCCGAGCGAGCGTTTGTCCAGGAATCACCCTGTTATCCGGCCGCTGCAGCCTCGACGGACAGCTATCCCCTCCGATTCCGCCTTTCCTGAGTGCGACGGACGGAATGATAGCTCCATTCTGCTTGTGAGGCCCTCCGAGCGGGGTTTTGTCCGGGAAAAGACCCATTATCCGTCCGCGGAGGCAGCGAAACGCAGCTTTGCCCTTCGATTCCGCTCATCGCAAGTGCGACGGACGGAATAATAGCTCCATTCTGCTTGTGAGGCCCTCCGAGCTGCCTTACGGGATCCAGCGGCGGTTGATCTCGGTGATCAGGCCATTCTCCACCGTCACTCTTGTGTTGAGACTGAAGAACTCCCTCCGGCTGTCCTTCAGATTCTCAAGGTACAGCTTCTGGCCGGTGCGGATCGTGTCGACTGGATCCTGAGGGTCCAGGCCACAGTCGATGATCACAAAATCCTCGGAAAGAGGCAGCTGGACAGAGCCCAGCGACGTGTACGTCGCATGGTCGTCCCAGTCTCTCGCGATGTAGGTGCCACCCTCGTAGCCTGCAAGGCAACAGCCACCCTCATCGAGCCCACCATTGATGTCCAGGCAACCACCCGACTCGCTGATCCTCTCGACGACACCCGGCTCGGAGCGATAGACAAGAGTGTCCCCTACCTGCATGAGCGAAATCTCCACAGCATCGTACAGATTCTGGCTGTAGACCGTCATGGTCAGGTTGCCACCCATCCAGCGGAAATCATCCACAGTGAACTTCGCAGGCACGGTACAATCCTGAAGGTTCTCCAGATCAAGTCCGGAAGGCAGCGGAGCAATCCGCCTGAATCCCTCCGCGAGTGCCTCGATCACAGTCTTGCCACCCTTGTGGGAAAGCTTGATTCTCTTGGTGAAAGGAATTCCCATGTCGATGGCCTTGTAGGTGTACCAGCCATCCCCTGTCTCTTCGATGCTGACCACTGCATGCTCGTTGGTCGGACCATCCTGCATCCCGCTGCGGAACTTCCACACTGCGTACCCGCCTCCATCGTACTCATATTCAGAGGCAAGGAGCGACAGCAAGCTGTCGGAACAATGAGTCTCCAGGAAGGCATAGTCCTCGTAGAGAGTCTGTTCGTACATCTCCCTGATGAACTCGATGTCATCGGGGCGCTTGGTGCAGGCACCCGCCAGCATCAGTATGGCGGTGAAGGTCAAGAGAATTCTTTTAAAGCTCTGTGATTGTGGATTCATGACTGCGAGCAGTTTATTATAGTGTCAGTCGCTACTGGATAAACATTTCCACCTCCCAGTTGGCAGGAAGGGACAGTTTCGCAAACATCTTGTCCAGATCGCCTTCTGCCCAGTCTGACAGTTGGTCAAACAACTCATGATCGATACCCAGGCGACCGAATGTTTCAATGTGATCCAACCAGGAATAAAGGCAACGGGTCGCAGAGATGTCGGTAGCGAGCATCCTGACATAATCCAGATTATAGCAGTTGAAGAACATGAACTCATAGCATTCCTCGGCAAGCTTCCTTGCAGGAAGCACAGGACCGGTGGTGAGATGGGTGCAGGTGCTGAACATGAGTGAATAGCAATTTCTTCCAAGGGTGGTTGCCGGAAGCTCCGGAGCCGTTGTAAGATAGCAATTAAAGAACAATTTCGCAAAGCAATAATCGGTTACGGAAGTCCTTTCCATTGACCTGTCGAGGAGGGACATGATGTTGCCCGATGCCCTTGTGCTTCCGTTGATCGAGAATTTGTACAAGTTGTCCCCATCTTTGCTGAAAGTCTGATTTCCATCCACTCCTGCTCTGAAGCTGACACTGTCTCCAGCTGCCAGGCTTATGGTCTTTCCGATTGTGTATGGCATCCAGATCGAGCCTGTCCTGTATTCAAGATCGATAGGATCCGGATTTCCTTCCTTCAGGAGAGTGACGGAAGCCGACCGCTCGGCCAGGAATGTAAGTCCGGCGAAAGGAGTTGGTACATCAAACACAAGTGGACTCATCTTTGAATACTTGTTACGCTCCACGGCGATGGACTTCGACGCCGACTTTTCATACACTCTTCCGTCCGTGGCCGTCACTGTGATGGTGATGCCCTTGGAGAACTCTACCGGAGGGACGACGAAACAGAAGACGGTTGCCGAATCTTGAGTGTTGCCCAGAGTGACGCCTTCCCCGCAGTCAATCGTGATCGAGCTTGTGGCATCATCATCGAGAGTAACGCATGGAGCGCCGTCACATGAAGCCTCGATCCGGGCAGCACCGGCGATCTTTTCTCCATTGTTGCCTCTCAGGGTAATTGTCTTGACTGCTGCCTCACCGTAGAGTGGCACCTTGAGGTAACCACAGGCATTCTTGAAGAGAAGGTGTTTATCATCAACGCTTTCGGTAACGGCAACCATAGTGTTGACATTCAGCCCAAAAGCGTTCTCCACGAAAGCCTGAGTTGCCGGAAGCGTCACACTGATCACCCCATCAGCCGAGATTGCATTGCCCGCTGCATAAGGGTACACGGAATAGTTCGCCTGAAGGTCAGCTCCAGTACCAAGACTGCCGACTGGGCTGAATGAGTTTCCCCTCTGACCAGTCTTGCCATCAAAGACATACTGCTGGTTGGCAGTGTTGCCTGCGAATATTGAAATGCGGTCATTTGCGTTCCAGCGAATGTTTCCTTCCTCATCGAGGTGGGTCCTGGTGGACTCCGCACCCTCAAACGATGCGTAGAACTTCAGATCCTTGTCTGCGCTTTCCTCGATGCCGAGATTGTCTGCAGTACACGCAGCGATGAAAAGCATGGAAAGTAGATATATTGCCTTTTTCATATTCATTGCTGTTTTATTCCCAATCGTAATCATTTCCATCCTCAGGTTTCTCGATGTCAGGTGAGTCCAATGGTTCCTCATTGCTCATGGCTGTCACGAGGCGGATACAATTGCCCATATGTACTGAGGGACCATAGTTGTCCCATAAATTATTGTTATTGAACACAATAGCCGATGCATTTCCGCCAGTGTAAGGATTGCATGACAAA
>JAGHSC010000027.1 GCA_018066065.1 Candidatus Cryptobacteroides faecihippi | reverse complement strand
AGGTCGCACTCCCTGAGAGCCTCCTTGAAATCAGTTATCGGATCCACGATGAACCCATACTCCGGAAGTTCGTCGGCGATTGCCTGGGCCTTCTGGGGCGTGCGGTTCATCAGCGCGGTGGCAAAGCCCAGCTCGGCAGCAGCCACGGCAGCGGCCCTTCCGGCACCTCCGCATCCCACGATCAAAGCCTGCGGCTGCCTTGTGAAAGTCCTTCCGATGCACTGGCGGAAGAACTGGTGCACCTTGATGAAGAAGCGATCCCCGAACTCCTTTGTGAATTCAGCGATGATGCCAGGATAGTAGGCCTCGGCCACTGCCACGATGATGCCGGTGAAGTCGGAATTGTGGGCCTGTATGCCTTCAGGGGTCTTTACCAGCAGGTTCGTTGCCCCGATCTTGGCGACCGGGCCGGAAACCATCCCCTTTCCATCCTTTGCGAGAGCCATCGCCTGCGCGTAGGCGTCCTCCTTGAAAGGTGCGGTGACATTGATTGCCTTGTACCCGGCGAGGAACCTTGAATATGAGTCCTTGAAGACGCTTCCCTCGATGAGATCGTAGGTGTAGGCGGAACCGTCAGCCTGCCTGACGCTTTCGTAGGCTGCCTTGAACAGTGCGGGACTGCCTGATTTCTTGATCGGATCGCCGATCAGGCCGAATTTGTCCATATCCTTGGAAGTTAGTCGATCATTGTCTTTGCCTCAGTGCCTCGAAGAGCAGGATGGCTGCCGACACTGAAACGTTGAGAGAGTCCAGGCGTCCGAGCATCGGAATCCTGATGTGGGCATCTGCGGCCTGCCTCCATGTGTCGGAGAGCCCAGTGGACTCGGTTCCCATCACGATGGCGGTCGGCTTCTTCATGTCCGTGTCGTAGTAGAGGGACGAGTCCTGAAGCTGTGCGGTCAGGATCTGGATTCCTTTCCCCTTGAGCCAGGCGATGGTTTCCTCCGTCGAGGCTGCTGCAACCTGGAGCGAGAAGATCGCACCGATGCTTGCCCTGATGAGATTCGGGTTGAAAAGGTCGGTCAGCGGGTCGCAGATGATGACTGCGTCGGCACCTGCGGCATCGGCGCTTCTGAGCACAGCCCCGAGGTTCCCAGGCTTCTCGACACTCTCCAGTACCATGACGACCGGATTGCTTCCAAGCTTGATGTCCTCGAGAGTCCTGTCCCGGTACTCGATCTCAGCTATTATCCCTTCTGTGCCGCCCCTGTAGGCGACCTTGTCATAGATGAACGCCGGAATCTGGATGATGCCGACGTGTGGGTTGAGGTACTCTGCCCTGGCAACGATCCTGTCCATTTCCCTGCCGTCCAGGATCTCGCCGCAGATGAAGAGCGTGCGCGGGATGAACCCTGCATCGAGGCAGTGTCCCAGCTCGCGCCTTCCTTCGACGACGAACAAGCCTTCCTGGCGCCTCGTCCTGGATTTCTCCTGAAGCGCCAGAAGGTCCTTGATCTTAGGATTCTGAGCGGAGGTGATGTTGTCGATCCTCAGCATGGCGTCCCTCTGTGTGACTATTCAGATGCCTTTGCGATCTTCTCAGGACGCATCTGCGGGAAGAAGAGGACATCCTGGATGGTTGTCTGGCCTGTCATGAACATGGTGAGGCGGTCGATGCCCATTCCAAGTCCCGAGGTAGGAGGCATGCCGTACTCGAGTGCGCGTACGAAGTCGTAGTCGATGAACATCGCCTCGTCGTCGCCCTTGCTCTTGAGCCTTGCCTGCTCCTCGAACCTCTCGAGCTGGTCGATTGGGTCGTTGAGCTCTGAATAGGCGTTTGCGAGCTCCTTGCCGCATACGAAGAGCTCGAATCGCTCGGTGAGGGTGTCGTCTTCGCGGTGCCTCTTGGTGAGAGGGGACATCTCGACAGGGTAGTCGGTGACGAAGGTAGGCTCGATGAGCTTGTCCTCGGCGTAGGCACCGAAGATGGCATCGATGAGCTTGCCCTTGCCCATTGAAGGGTCGACCTCGACATTGAGCTTCTTGCAGGTCTCGCGGAGCTGGTCCTCATCCATTCCCTTGACGTCGACGCCTGCGTACTCCTTGATGGCGTCGAGGATAGGAAGCCTGCGGTAGCCGGCCTTGAAGTCGATCTCGTTCTCGCCGATGGTGACCTTGGTGGTTCCGTGGAGCCTGAGGGCGATCTTCTCGAGCATCTTCTCGACGAACTCCATCATCCACTTGTAGTCCTTGTAGGCAACGTAGATCTCCATGCAGGTGAACTCAGGGTTGTGGGTCTTGTCCATACCCTCGTTGCGGAAGTCCTTCGCGAACTCGTAGACACCGCTGAAGCCACCGACGATGAGCCTCTTGAGATAGAGCTCGTTGGCGATCCTCATGTAGAGGTCGATGTCGAGGGCGTTGTGGTGTGTGATGAAAGGACGTGCGGTTGCACCTCCCGGAATGCTCTGGAGGATAGGGGTCTCGACCTCGAAGCAGCCTGCCTCGTTGAAGTACTCGCGCATGGTGGCGATGATCTGTGACCTCTTGATGAAGGTGTCCTTGACCTGTGGGTTGACGATGAGGTCGACATACCTTTGGCGGTAGCGGAGCTCAGGGTCTGAGAATGCATCGAAGACCTTTCCGTCCTGCTCCTTCACGATAGGGAGGACGCGGAGGGACTTGCTCAGGAGGGTGAGCTCGGTGGCGTGGATGGAGAGCTGTCCGGTCTGGGTGATGAATGCGAATCCCTTCATGCCGATGATGTCGCCGATGTCGAGGAGCTTCTTCCAGACTGTGTTGTACATTGTCTTGTCCTCGCCTGGGCAGATCTCGTCCCTCTTGACGTAGATCTGGATCCTGCCTGTCTCGTCCTGGAGCTCACCGAAGGAAGCTGCTCCCATGATTCTGCGGGACATGATTCGGCCGGCGATGCAGACCTCCTGGAAATTGCCCTTCTCGGCGTCGTACTCTGCAGTGATCTGTGCGGCTGTTGCGTTCACTGGGTAGAGCGGTGCCGGATAAGGGTTGATGCCCAGTTCCTTGAGCTTGGCAAGAGACTCTCTTCTGATGATCTCCTGCTCGTTGAGTTCGATGTTTGCCATATCGTTTTTTTATTTTGTTTCAAAATAAAAGGCCGCTGGACGGCCTATTGTACAAAAATACTACATTAAATTCAGATTCTAAAATATAATCCCTATCTTTGTGTACTATGGCAAAGGAGCGCAAATGGATTCTGAAGGAACCGGCCGATCCGGACAAGGTGGGGAGACTCTCCGCCGAGCTGGGCATTGACCGTGTCCTGTCCGCCCTTCTCGTGAAGAGGGGAGTGGAAACCTTCGAGCAGGCGCGCTCTTTCTTCCGCCCGAGCCTCAATGACCTCCACGACCCGTTCCTGATGAAGGACATGGACAAGGCAGTCGAGCGCGTCCGCAAGGCAATGACCTCCGAGGAAGGAATCCTTGTCTACGGAGACTACGATGTGGATGGAACCACTGCCGTCGCACTTGTATATTCATTCCTCAGGCGCTACTCCTCCAAGGTGGACTTCTACATCCCGGACCGCTACGAGGATGGCTATGGACTGTCATTCAAGGGAATAGACTGGGCCGCAGACAATGGCTTCAGCCTCATCATCACCCTGGACTGCGGCATCAAGGCCAACGAGAAGGTTGAATATGCGTCCGGGAAGGGAATCGACGTCATCATCTGCGACCATCATCTTCCGGAGGCCGTCATCCCGCCTGCAGTCGCCGTCCTTGACCCGAAGAGGGAGGATGATTCCTATCCGTTCGATGACCTGAGCGGCTGCGGAGTCGGTTTCAAGCTCGTGCAGGCCTATTCCCAGGCCTATGGCATTCCATTCGAGACCTTGATCCCTCTGCTTGACCTTCTGGTCGTCAGCATCTCTGCCGACCTTGTTTCGATGACCGGGGAGAACAGGGTGCTTGCCCACTACGGCCTCAAGCAGCTTAACGAGAACCCGCGCAAGGGCCTTCAGCCATAGCTTCTCTCTCGAAGC
>JAGHSC010000075.1 GCA_018066065.1 Candidatus Cryptobacteroides faecihippi | reverse complement strand
TTTGTCATTTCAAGAAATTACATTGACTCATGTGTGTCCGGTAAAAGTTCCGGACACACATGAGTCTACAACAAAAATGTAACAAATTTGGGTAATATCCAATACCTGCACCTGCATTTCTTCAACGCAGAACAATGTTTTCTAGAGTCCTGTAGGGCCGAATGCAGTCTCGATACGACCCCGCCCTTTTCGCGGAGATAAACAAACCATTCATTGGGGAGGAATCCCCAACCCCCTCCGGTGGAACCTCTCAGGTATCTGAGAGGCCCCTTGGGGGGGGAGATTCCGTATCCCCTACGATTCATAATCGACTATTTGAAAATAATCGGCTACATTTAGCCAAAAACTACTAACTTTGCCGGTCATTTTTTTGTACAATGACGAGAAACAATTCATTATTATATGTACAAACGTTTGGTTAGTTTTTGTTGCAGGGTATCAGTATGCCTTGTAACGGTAGTGTGTGTCCTTATTTCCATGGACGCCTCAGCTCAGTCAACGTACCCGAGACTGATCACCGGAACAGTGCTCGACGAGGAGTCGAACACCCTTCCCGGAGTTGCAGTCATCGAGAAGGGTACATCGGACGGAGTGGTGACAGACGCTGACGGAAAGTTCAGCATCAAGGTAAGATCCGCTTCCTCTGTCCTTCAGTTTTCATTCCTTGGCATGATCACCCAGGAAGTTAAAGTCACCAAGGATTCCTACGTCATCGTGATGAAGGATGCAGTCAATGCTCTTGTCGGAGCCGTGGTCAACACCGGTTACCAGAAACTCGACAGGCGCATGTCCGCATCATCAATCTCCTCAATCTCAGGTGAGGATGTCCTTCAGGGCAATGCATTCTCGCTCGACAACATGCTCCAGGGCAAGATCCCGGGAATGACAGTCCTCAACTCATCATCGACTCCTGGTGCAGCAACCAAGGTACGAATCAGAGGTACTTCCACCATCTCCGGCAACAGAGAGCCTCTTTGGGTTGTGGATGGTGTCATCCTCGACGACCCTGTCTCAATCTCCACAGAAGTCCTCAATGACCTTGACAACGTAAACCTTGTCGGAAATGCAATCTCAGGTCTCAACCCTAACGACATTGACAAGATCGACGTGCTCAAGGATGCTTCCGCTACCGCAATCTACGGTGTGCGTGCAGCAAACGGCGTCATCGTGATCACCACAAAGAAGGGTGTCCAGGGTGCTCCTAGGGTCAACTACTCAGGAAATGTCACAGTGTCCGAGAGGCCAAGCTACAACCGTCTCAACCTCATGAACTCACTCGAAAGAGTCGAGGTATCAAAGGAAATCGAGAGCAAGGGACTTGACTACCGCTTCGAGCCTGCAGCAGTAGGCTACGAGGGACTCCTCTACGACCTCTACGACAGGAAGCTTTCATACGACGACTTCCTCACATCAGTGAAGTCGATCGAGGAGATGAACACAGACTGGTACTCACTCCTCTACAAGACATCGATATCACACAAGCACAACCTCTCGATCTCAGGAGCAGACAAGGCAGTGAACTACTACGTGTCAGGATCCTACGTCGACGACGAGGCTACCCTCAAGGGCACCGGTGTAAAGCAGTACAACATCATGGGCAAGGTTCAGGTGAACTTCCTCAGGAACCTCGTCGGTACCATCCAGGTCAGGGGCAACATCACCGACAAGGAGTACCAGCACTCAAGCATCTCTGCCTACACCTATGCCTACAGCACCTCAAGGGCGATCCCGGCATACAACGAGGACGGTTCATACGCATTCTACAACGCTGAGCAGGGCTACAATGCACAGCCGCTCCAGTTCAACGTTCTCAACGAGATCGACAACTCAGGAAGGACAATCTCTTCCGACGCTCTCTACTTCAACTCAAATCTCGAGTGGACAATCCTCCCCGGCCTCAGGGCAACCGGAACATTCGCGATGAGCACTGCCAGCACTGCCGAGAAGGAGTGGTACAGTGACCATTCATATGCAGCAGCAAAGCTCCGCAGGCTCAACTACGGTGTCCCATTCCCTGACGCAGAAGTTTGGAGAGACAACCAGTGCTACCTTCCTTACGGTGGAGAGCTCAAGAGCAGCAACACCAGGAACTTCTCCTACACCGCACGTGGACAGGTCGACTACAGCAAGTATGTCAAGGGACATCACTTCTCTGCCGCTGCAGGTACAGAGGCACGTTCTACACAGTACACAGGTCTTGCTTCAACCCAGTGGGGCTATCTCCCGCAGCGCGGTGAGTCATTCGTCGAGATCGACCCTGTACTCTGGCCTATGTACAACCAGATGACAAGGGAACGTCCAAATGTCGTCACCAACAGGCTTTCAAACTACCTCTCATTCTACGGCGTGGCATCATACGCCTACAAGTCAAGGTACATCATCAACGCCAACATCAGGGCTGATGGTTCAAACAAGTTCGGTCAGGACAAGAGCACAAGGTTCCTCCCTATCTGGTCAGTGTCAGGAAGGTGGAACATCATGAACGAGAACTTCTTCAAGAACGTCATGTGGCTCAACGAGCTCTCCATCAAGGGATCATACGGTATCCAGGGTAACGTTTCCGACGACCAGACACCTAGCATGATCATCAAGATGGGTTCAATCGACGAGCTTTCCGGCGACTACATGTCCACACTGTCAAAGCTTCCAAACCCATTCCTCAAGTGGGAGAAGACACAGTCCTACAACATCGCCCTCGACTTCGCCCTGCTTGAGAACAGACTTTCAGGTACAGTCGAGTACTACTACAAGAAGGGTACAGACCAGATCGTCTCCGTCGACGTGTCCCCTACCACCGGCGCATCACACATGAGCCTCAACATGGGCGACATCACCAACAGGGGTTATGAGTTCATCCTCAACGCTGTGCCTGTCAAGACCAAGGATTTCAGATGGTCACTCTCCCTCAACTCCGCAAGGAACATCAACATCGTCACCCGCGGCGGAATGGAGACTGACTACACCTACGCTCAGTACATCAACGGTTCTGCCATCCTCAAGGGTTACCCTATCAACTCATTCTTCTCCTACAAGTTCAATGGACTTGATGCAAAGGGTCTCCCTACCTTCAGCGACATCGAGGAAGAGGACGGAATGACCAAGGAAGAGATGTTCAAGAAGGCATTCGAGCTCTCAGGAAACCGTATCCCTGACATGCAGGGCGGTTTCAGCTCAAACTTCTCTTACAAGAGATTCACTCTCGGTCTCTTCTTTGCCTACAGCCTCGGCTCAAAGCTTCGTCTCAACAACCTCTACAGCAACTCAGGCCAGTACCTGCCTAACCCTCAGCAGAACATGTCTGCAGAGTTCGTAAACAGGTGGCGCCAGCCTGGTGACGAGGCACACTGCGTCATCCCTGCCCTCTCTACAGACAACCTGAGCATGTCAGGTCTGTTCTCGGGCAGGACGATCATCATCGCCGACAACATGTGGCAGATGTACAACCAGAGTGACCTCAGGGTCGTATCGGGAGATTTCCTCCGCCTCAGGACAGCCTACATCAGATACGCACTTCCTGAGAACATCTGCAGGTCTCTCCGCATGCAGAGCGCAAATGTCAGGATCGAGGGCAACAACCTCTTCCTCCTCTCATCAAAGAAGCTCAACGGTCAGGATCCAGAGCAGGTCGGCTTCGGCAACGCTGCCGTCGTGACCCCTCCTACTTCATCAATGACAATCGGCCTGGACATCACATTTTAATTGATCGAGACAATGAAAAAGATATCACTTCTCATAGCAGCAATCAGCCTGTCTGCCGCAATGACATCCTGCTCGGACTTCCTCACGGAGTCATCCCAGGATGAGATCAAGCCGAACAACGTCAGCGACTACAGCGAGCTGATCAACGGCGAGATCTACAACAAGTTCAACAACCAGGCGGTACACACCTACCTGGACATCATGACTGACGACTGCACCGAGTTCGCAAAGAAGGCAAGCTTCGGCGCCGACACCAGGAACGCCGGCAATGGCTACTTCACATGGCAGCAGTCTCCTGAGCTTCAGGTCTCTGGAGTTCTCAACGATGATGGTGCATGGGCTGAGTACTACCACCACATCCTCATCGCCAACATGGTCCTCTACGATGTCGACAACCTTATCGGCTCAGACTCTGAAAAGGCAATCGTCAAGGCTGAGGCACACATGGTAAGGGCATACGCCTACTACATGCTCGTCAACCTCTACGGTGAACCTTACGACCCTGCAACCGCAGACAAGGCTCTCGGTGTTCCGATCAACAACCTCCTCGGCGCAGAAAGGAAGAGTTTCAAGAGGTCTTCGGTAGCTGAGGTCTACGAGCAGATCCTTGACGATACCAACGAGGCTCTCAAGCTGTTCACCGCCGGAGGCGGACAGAAGAGCACATTCAGGTGGAACGAGAACGCCGCAAACCTCTTCATCGCACGTGTCTACCTCTACATGCAGAACTGGGAGAAGGCAATCGAGCACGTTGACAACCTCCTCGCAGTAAAGGCAAACCTCTGGGACCTCAACGAGAAGATCAACGGTGGCGGTGATGAAGCAGAACTCTACTTCCTCTGCTCAAGGAACCCTGAGATCCTCTTCTCATTCGGTTACTACTATGTCAACTACTTCGCTTCAGGTGCAAAGGGAGCATACCCTGCTTCTCCGTCGCTGCGTGCAGAGTACACCAGCGGAGACCTCAGGTGCGGTCCAACAAATGCAGCATACATCAGGTACCTCGGCAGCACCCTCTTCGGAGGCGGCAAGAGATACTGTCCATACAAGTTCTCCGACACATCTACAGGCGAGCATGGACGCGCATTCAGGACTGCAGAGGCTTACCTCATTAGGGCTTAGGCTTACTCTCACACATCCCAGTACACAAAGGCTCTCGAGGATGTGAACTACCTCAGGAGCAACCGTCTCACCCCAGCAGCCTACGCAGCAGAAGGAGGAAAACTCACCTCAAGCTCCCAGGAGGAGATCATCCAGATGGTACGTTCAGAGAGAAGGCGCGAGATGTGCTTCGAGCAGCTCAGGTGGTTCGACCTCAGAAGGTGGGACCGTCCATCGATCGAGCACACTTATACTCCTGACCTCACCAACACCAGCGTCTTCTTCACATACAGGCTCGAGCAGAACGACCCGGCATACACCCTGCCTGTTCCCAAGCGAGTTCTCGAGAGAGACACAGAACTTGAAGACATCAAGAGACCTGAAAGAGCTCCTATTGAGTAAGAATCGGTAAACTGACTATATTTTATGAAAAGAATATCAAGATATATTGCTGCGGCTGCGCTCTGTCTTGCTGCCGTCGCATGCTACAAGGAGGATCCGATCACATCCGAGCTGGGCAAGCCTGAATACACCGTCACCGACGGTGCAGACAGCACAACCCACTTCATCTATGACACATGGCAGAAAACCGGTGTGTTCATTCTCACAGACTACACCTCCAAGGATTATGTGTGGAACGTCAGCGCACTCTCCAAGAATGTGCTCTCCAAGGTAAAGGCAGACGTCCTCCCGGATGCGGTATACGCTGTCAAGAAGTCCCTCTTCGACCTGTACAGCGATAGCTTCAAGAAGCAGTACTTCCCGATGAAGGTCTTCGTTGCAGACACTCTCAACACTTCATTCGCATCAAACGTGACTGCTGGCTACGGTAGAAGCTACATCGTTGCTTCGGAGCTCCGCAAGGAGACTCTCCCGATGTCAGCCGAGGCTGCCCTCAACTACAAGGGAAAGGTCAACGCAATGCTCTGGGGATACTTCATCTACATGAACGGACTCATCGAGATCCCTGAAGGATTCTTCTCTCCTTGTGCCGACTTCTATGAGGCATCCTATGAGAGGGACACCAACAAGGACGTAGCCGGCTACATCAATTCAGTCGGCTTCTGGAGATACGACGAGACGAACATCGTGTACGCCCACATGGCTCCTTCACGTGCCAAGGACGTGGCTGACTTCGTCGAGATGACCACCACGCACACCAAGGCCGAGATGGAAGCTCTCATGAACGGATTCCCTATCCTGTACATGAAGTACAACATCCTTCTCGAAGCAGTGAAGAATGCATGTGGAGTCGATCTCCAGGCAATCGGAAACGCAAAGTAATTTCATCATAGACATGAATAAAAGTATTCTATCACTATCGCTTGCATGCATTGTAAGCGTGTTCTCACTGTCCGCTCAGTCTCCTCTTGCAGAGCTGGCCAAGAAGGCTGCTGCAGGAAAGGACGAAAAGAAGGACAGCACTTCTGCGCCGGCAGGCAGGAAGAAGTATTCAGACATCATCACAAAGGATGCTGAGACCGCAAAGGGACTAATGTCGATCCACAAGGTCAAGTCCACCTACTATCTCGAGATTCCTCTCGAGCAGATGGGCAAGCCTATGCTTCTTTCCTCAAAGGTTTCAGAGATCAGCGACAACTCCGACGTGATCGCCGGCCAGATGCCCGCAGACCCTCTCATGGTAGAGTGGTCACATGATGACGACAACGTTTACCTCCTCCTTGCCGACAGAACGGCAATCTGCGATTCCACCGAGTCCATCAGCTCAGGTGTTGCAATCAACTACATCAAGCCAGTGATGAAGGCCTTCCCTATCAAGGCCAACAGCGTTGACTCGTCTTCAGTGGTGATCGATGCCACCAAGTTCTTCTGCTCTGACGAGAAATACCTCTCGCCATTTATCCCGGCATCCCCTCTTGATGCCATCTTCGGCAGCAGGAAGAAGTCTGGAAGTTTCAAATCAGACCTCTCCTCAGTCCTGAGCTTCAAGGCATTCCCTGAGAACATCCTCGTAAAGAGCAGGATGTCATACTCAGTCAGCGGAGAGCCTTTCACAGCCATCATGACCCTCTCGATGATCGCACTTCCTGAGGAGCCTATGATGCCTCGATTCTCGGATATCCGACTCGGATACTTCAACGATTCAAGGCTCAGGTACTCCGAGAACAAGGACAGGAGCGTCATTGAGAAGTACATCACCAGATGGAGAATCCAGCCAAAGCCGGAGGACAGGGAGAAGTACTTCAGAGGAGAACTCGTGGAGCCGGAGAAGCCTATCGTGTACTATCTTGACAGTGCCTTCCCTGAGAAGTGGAGAAAGTACCTCAAGGAGGGTATCGAGGACTGGCAGATGGCATTCGAGGCAATCGGATTCAAGAATGCCATCATCGCCAAGGACTTCCCTACCGACGACCCTGATATCGATCCGGATGACATCTGGTACTCACGCATCCGCTACTCTGCAACAAGGGTAGAGAACGCCATGGGACCATCATGGACAGACCCTCGCACAGGTGAGATCCTCCAGGGATCGGTCTACTTCTACCACGACGTGCTGAAGCTCCTCCACAACTGGGCATTCATCCAGCTTTCCGCCGTCGAGCCTGCAACCAGGAAGGAAGTGTTCGACGTTGAGACAATGGGACCATTCCTCAGATACCTTATCGTTCATGAGGTAGGTCACACACTCGGCCTCATGCACAACATGAGGGGTTCATACGCCTACCCTGTCGAGTCACTCCGTGACCCTAAGTTCACTGCAGAATACGGTACCACAGCATCGATCATGGACTACGCCCGCTACAACTATGTCGCACAGCCTGGCGACGGTGTAGAGTGGCTCCTTCCACCACGCCTCGGTCTCTACGACAAGTTCGCCATCGCATGGGGCTACAAGCCTATCGAAGGTGCAGTTACACCTGAGGATGAGCTTCCTACCCTCAACAAGTGGCTGCTCGAGAAGGACGACGACCCAATCTACCAGTATGGCGAGCAGGAGTTCCTCACCAGCATCGACCCTGCCTCACAGACCGAGTCTCTCGGTGACGACGCAGTAAAGGCCAGCGAATACGGTATCAGGAACCTTAAGGTCATCGCCGAGAACCTCGTGGACTGGACCGCAAAGGAAGGAACCGACTACAGGTACACCAACGAGATGTATGTCGAGATCCTCAAGCAGTTCAACAGGTACATGGGACATGTTTCCAAGTACATCGGAGGAAACTTCATCCAGAATGCAGTCCATGGCGACGGCAAGAAGGGCTACATCCCTGTGGACAAGGCCAAGCAGAAGGAAGCACTCAACTTCGTCTTCAACAATGTCCGTGGCCTCTCTGACTGGATGCTCGACCCTAAGGTCATCGGTCAGTTCTCACCTGGCAACGACCAGGTCTACGACTACCAGGGTGCTTACGTAAAGCAGCTCCTCTCTGTAGCGTCGAAGGTTACATACACTGCAAAGATGGCAGATGAGCCATACACACAGTACGAGTACCTCCACGACGTTTATGACCTCGTGTTCGCAAAGTCGATGGCGAAGAAGAAGCTTGACCGCTCAGACATGGTGATGGAGTACTCATTCCTCTACAGCGTCCTCGAGATGCTCGACATGCTTGACGGCTCTGCAAAGAAGATGGCCATCGCCGATCTTGAGACAATGTTCGTCGAGGATCAGCTCCCATGCTCATTCTACGGCCTCTCAGAGTACGAGCACAACCATGAGCATGAGCTCGCAGCAGCCAAGAAGGAGTCCGACATCAAGATTACTGGAAAGGGTATCTACTTCGAGCTCCTTGACGACATGCAGAAGCTCATGGAGTCACGCAGCAAGTCTTCAAAGGGTGAGATGAAGTCACACTACTCTTACCTCGCCTTCGAGATCAAGCAGGCCATGAAGCAGCTTTAGCATTCACTTCAAAGGCAACAGATAAAGGGGATGACAAGTTCATCCCCTTTTTTGTTTTACTTTGCAAATGAACGTGGAAAAGGCTATTTTTGGAATCAAGAAACCAATAACCATGAACATCAGACTTCTAGTCACTTCAGCCACACTCTGCATAGGGCTGGCCGCATCCGCACAGCCATCCGAATGGAACGTGCAATACATCAAGCATAAGGGCTATGGCTACCCATGTGCCATGAATCCCAGGAAGATAGACATTCCGGACATTGACGGCTACACAACGCTCAAGGTTGACTTTCACATGCACACAATCAACAGCGACGGCCTTGTTGCCCCGAGCATGCGAGTCACCGAAGCCTTTGTCGAAGGTCTGGACGCAATCGCCATCACCGACCATCAGCCGGCATTCGGCAAGCCGAAGGAC
>JAGHSC010000104.1 GCA_018066065.1 Candidatus Cryptobacteroides faecihippi | reverse complement strand
ATCTGTGAGCTGGGTCTGAAGCTGCTCGTATTTGTCCTGAAGGGCCAGGACCTTGTCAACTAATGTATTCTCTGCCATGTAGTATGGTAATTGTCTTATTTGATGGATTTAAGGTAGCAGCGCCTGCGCATGAACAGTTCGTTCTCGTACTTGTCCCAGACATTGACGGCGCTGTTCGATTCAATCTGAGGGTTCGTGATTCCCCACGTGGTTCCTGCAGCGATGTATTTCTTTGACATGGCGCAGTGGTAGACGGCTGAAATCCCTTTGTTCTGCCATTCGGGAACAGCTCCGTTCAGCATGAGGTCCACGGTGTCGTAGTCGCGCATGGCCTTCAGCAAATGGATCCATCCGAATGGAAACAGGCGCCCCTTAGCCTTCTTGAGTGCCTCGGAGATGGTAGGAAATGCGATTCCAAAAGCCACCAGTTCCTCATTCTCGTCAAGGATGATGCTGCTGGTCTTGTCGGAAACAAATCGGAGTACGGATGCGGCTTCCTCCTCGATCTCCTCATCCGTGAATGGGATGAAGTTGTAGACTGTCTGCGCGAAGCTCTTGTTGTAGACATCAAAGAAGTACTTGACCATCGCCTTGTCCTTCTTCAGCCTGCCTAGACTTCCTTCGTGGAGATTGTATCTCTGCTTGAGGAGCGAACCGATCCTGAGGACCTTCTCCTGGAGAGGAAGATTGGACCTGACCTTGTACTGGAGCCAGTCGCATTCCTTCTCGAAGCCGAGACGTTCGATGAAACCCTTGTAGTACGGGAAGTTGTAGATGCAGTTGAAAGGCGGAGTGTTCTCGAATCCTTCGACGAGCATACCCTGCTTTCCAAGGGTGTTGTAGTAAAGAGGACCGTGGATCTCATCCATCCCGTTCTCCTTTGCCCAGGCCTCAGCCGTGTCGATCAGGAGCTTGGCGACAGTGAAATCATCGATCGTGTCGAACCATCCAAAGCGAGCCCTCTTCTTGCCGTAGCGCTCATTGTACCTCGGATTGATCATCCCGCAGATCCTTCCCACGACCTTCCTGCCGTCCATGACCATCCACATCTTCCTCTGGCAATATGAAAGGGTGGAGACCTTGGTCAGTGAATTGACCTGATCACTGTGCAGGGCGGGGACGTACTGCGGACAATCCTTGTAAAGCTTGTCCGGGAACTTGATGAATCTCATCAGGTCCCTTCTGCTTTCAACTTCTACTATCTTGTAGTCAGACATAAATCATTGCTTTGTGCCCCAGCCTGTCCTGACAGGACGGAACGAAATGCAAAGATAAAAATTAATCGTCTAATCTCAAAGGCTACAGTCCCTTGGCCTTGGCCTCATCCCAGATCTCGTCCATCTGTGCAAGGGTCATGTCATGGAGGTCCTTCCCTTGCCTGATCGTCTTCTCCTCGAGGTAGGTGAAGCGGCGGCGGAACTTGTCGCAGGCACGGTTGAGAGCCGTGTCCGGGTTGATGCCGTAGAGCCTGGCTGCGTTGATGACGGCGAACATGAAGTCACCGAGTTCCTCCTCGGCCCTGTCCGCGGCGGCAGCCTTGTCCTGCTCGGATCCCGCAGAAGACATCGCGTTGAGCTCATCCTCATATTCACCGAGCTCTTCCTTCACCTTGTCCCAGACCTGCTCCTTGCACTCCCAGTCGAAGCCCACGCCCCTGGCCTTGTCCTGCATGGAGTAAGCCTTGAGGATTGGAGGCATCGAATCAGGAATGCCTGACAATATGCGCTTGTTGCCACCTTTCTCCTTGGCCTTCAGCATCTCCCAGTTGGTCGAAACCTCCTCGGCATCGGCAGCCTTCGTGTCGGAGAACACATGCGGATGGCGGTAGATCATCTTCTCGCAGAGCTTGTCCATGACGTCTGCGATGTCATAGCGACCCTCCTCCTCGGCGATCTTGGAATAGAACATTATGTGGAGGAATACATCCCCAAGCTCCTTCTTCAGGCTCTCGTCATCCTTCTTGAGGACGGCGTCGCTGAGTTCGTAGACTTCCTCCACCGTCATCGGACGGAGGGAATCATTGGTCTGTGCATGGTTCCATGGACATTCGGCTCTCAGCCTGTCCATGACCTCGAGGGCACGCTCGATGGATTCCAGTTTCTTGCTCTTGTTCTTCATACAATTGCAAAAGTAGGAAAAAAACGTCTATCTTTGTCCTCCTCAACAATAAGATACAACCATGAAAGAAATCAGATATGTCTCTGCCGATGAGGCCGTGAGAGCCGTTAAATCCGGAGACAGGATCCATCTCAGCAGCGTGGCAAGCACTCCAATGGCTCTGATCGATGCCCTGGTCCGCAGGGCAGAGGCTCATGAGATCGAGGACCTTCATTTCCATCATTTCCACACAGAAGGCGCTGCACCGTATTCTGACCCAAAGTACTCCGGAATCTTCTTCGAGCAGGGATTCTTCGTCGGACCGAATGTACGCCCTAACGTCAACCAGGGCTATGCCGACTGGATCCCGGTCCACCTTTTCGAATCACAGAAACTTTACCGTGCAGGCGCAATAAAGCTTGGGGCAGCCTTCGTCCAGGTCTCGCTTCCTGACGAGAACGGAATGGTCTCTCTCGGTACGTCAGTCGACTGCTCGCTTGCCGCAATCGAGACTGCAAGGGTCAAGATCGCAATCGTCAATCCGAACGTCCCTTATGCCTACGGCGACCTTGTCTCCGTGGATGCATTCGACTATCTTGTCAAGGACGATTCGCCGCTCATTACCAAGGGCTTTGCCGAGCCGACCCCTACGGAAACCCTCATCGGAAAGAACTGCGCCGAACTCGTTCCAGACGGAGCCTGTATCCAGATGGGCATCGGAGCCCTTCCGAACGCACTTGCCGCACAGCTCGTGGACCACAAGAACCTCGGTGTCCACACCGAGATGTTCGCCGACGGCATCCTGAACCTCATCAAGAAAGGTGTCGTCAACGGAGCCTGCAAGAAGATCGACACCGGAAAGGTGGTCGCATCGTTCCTCCTCGGCTCGCAGGATGTATATTCCTTCATCGACCATAACCCTGACGTCCTGATGAAGGACATCAAGTACGTCAACGACCCATGGGTCATCAGCCAGAACCCGAACATGATGGCCATCAACTCTGCAGTAGAGGTCGACCTCACCGGTCAGATCTGCGCTGACTCCATTGGAACCAGGATCTTCTCCGGTACCGGCGGCCAGCTCGACTTCGCCAAGGGTGCAACCATGTCAGAAGGCGGTGTCTCCATGACAGCCTTCGCCTCAAGGACAGCCAAGGGCAAGTCGAAGATCGTTCCTATGCTCAATCCTGGTGCAGGTG
>JAGHSC010000211.1 GCA_018066065.1 Candidatus Cryptobacteroides faecihippi | reverse complement strand
CATCATCGCCCAGTACGAGCAGGCAGGGCTCAAGCCTATGTTCCCGGAGGGCTGGCTGATGCCTTTTCAGAACGGCGCGTTCAAGAATGTGGTCGGAATGATCGAAGGTTCCGATCCTGAGCTCAGGAATGAGTACATCGTGCTCGGTGCCCACTATGACCATCTGGGAGTCCGCAGGGGAGTCGTCTACAACGGAGCCGATGACAATGCTTCCGGAACAGCAGCCCTCATCGAGGTTGCAAGGCATCTCATCGAGGTAAGGGATCAGCTCAAGAGGAGTGTCATCATAGCGTCATTCGACGCCGAGGAGCTTGGACTTTTCGGCTCAAGGGCCCTGGCGGCCAAGCTCGACACCCTGGTCGGTGCATCGAGCATCAAGCTGATGATGAGCATCGACATGGTCGGCTGGCTCGAGGCAGGGAAGGCTCTGACTCTTGAAGGAGTCGCAACCATACGCGACGGAAAGAGGCTGATCGAGTCCGAGGCTGCAAGGGTACAGCTCCCTGTCAAGGGAAAGCGGTTCGAGAACTCTATCTTCACAGCCACGGACACTGAGGCCTTCGCTATGAAACATGTCCCGACGCTCGCTGTCACGACCGGTACGAAATCTCCTTATCACAAGCCGGAGGATGATCCGGAACTGATTGACTATGAGGGGTTGGACAAGATAACGGACTACCTCGGGAACCTCACTGTCAGGTACGCTTCCGACCCGTCCCTCGAAGGATCCGGCAGAGTTGCCAGGAAGCACTCGGGCACTGTCCGTCCGGTCATGCTTTCAGCTGTCGCCGGCCTGGGCTCTTCCTATCTGGACTTCAATGATGCCGGCTTCACCACCAAGCCTGCATTCTCCTGTGAGGCTGGAGCATTGCTCAGGGTCAACACCAGCTGGAGGGGAGTCTTCGGGATCGAGTCCGGCTGTCTCTTCGAATGTGCGAACTCATTTTTCCCTGATGAGGAGAATCTCTACGGGTCAAGGCTTGTCGACAAGCGTCAGTCCCTGGTCGTTCCTGTGAGGGCGATCTTCCACACCCCGGCTCAGCTGCAGGGTGGCAATGCCTACACTGGCGGCGGACTTTACGCCGGCATCGGTGCCTATGCCTCCTTCCCTGTCTCCGAGTCCATCTGCAGCGGAAAAGTCCTGTCCGCCAAGCCGGTGGACAGGACTTTCACTCCATTCCGTGGTAATGAGTATGGAATTGCGATTTCAGTGGGAGTCGAGGTCGGACCTGTCTCATTCTCACTCGATACCAGGTCTTCTCTCAGTGGAGTCTTCTCCGGCAGCGGCATGAGGGCCGACCGCTCGGTCACGATGGCCGTCTTCGGCTACACCTTCTAGCCTGGAGACAGTCTATTCGGCTGGTCCGAAGATGCCCTCAAGGGCGGATCCGAGATCTTCCACGCTCTTCTTGAGACGTGTTGTGTCAAGTATGTCCCTGAAAAGGCCTTCCAGCCCTACGCTTCCTTCCTTGATGCCCTCTGAGAGGCCTTCGATGTACTCAGGGAGAATCTTTCCGATGCCTTTGAGCAGGGATGATGCTCCTTCGAGCCCGCTCTTCAGGATGAGGGCGTGGTAGCGCCCCATGGCGCGTGTGGCCAGCATCTTCTCGTCTTCAGAGTATTTGTCAGGCTGCTCCAGGTACTCCATCACGAGGGCTTCATATTCCTTTCCGGACTTCTTCCAGTCGTCCATCGTGTAGTTTCCGCTGTGGATCTCAGCATCGTCCACGAAGTCGTCGAGCTTCTGTGGGACAGTCTTGGTCGTTGCGCATGAAACGGCTGCAATCAGGATTGCAGCAAGCATGAGTGTTTTGGTGATGAGTGTCTTCATGATGGCAAATATAGGAAAAATGACTAAATTGTTGGCTAAATTGAAAAATCAGTCTAGGATATGAAAGATAGCGAAAGAATCGTCTTTGTGGACTACATCAGGGTCATTGCATGCTTCCTTGTCATGCTGGTCCACGCCAGCGAGAACTTCTATGGAGCAGACCTTTCCGGCATGGCAGGCAACGTCTCGATGCTTGCGAATGAGTCAAACCGCTTCTGGGTTGCCTTCTTCGACGGGGGAGTGGCCCGCACCTGTGTGCCTCTCTTCATGGTCGTCTCGGCCTTCCTCCTTGTCCCGCTCAAGCCGGGCGTCGGCATGGGAGAGTTCTACAAGAGACGCCTCCTGAGGATCCTTCCACCTTTCGTCGTCTTCATGCTTCTCTACACCTTCCTGCCTCTGGCATGGGGCGGCATGAGCTGGGAGCAGTCGCTTGCCGACCTTAAGATGCTTCCTTTCAATTTCCCGTCCATGGCAGGACATCTCTGGTTCGTCTACCCTCTGATCGGACTGTACATAATCATCCCGGTTGTGTCGCCTTGGCTCGAGAAGGCCTCGGCGAAGGATGAACTGACCTTCATCGGTCTCTTCGCCTTCTCCACCCTCCTCCCATGGCTGCACAGGTTCGTTTCCAGCGAACTCTGGGGCGAATGCTTCTGGAACGGCTTCTCGATGCTCTGGTACTGCTCAGGCT
>JAGHSC010000187.1 GCA_018066065.1 Candidatus Cryptobacteroides faecihippi | reverse complement strand
GGTCCTTGAGATGCGGAAGCGCGCCCAGAGCGTGTGCAGATTCGAGAGCAGGGATGATTCCCTCGAGCCTGGTGAGTTCGAATGCAGCGCGCAGGGCCTCGTCGTCATTCACAGGGAGTACAGTTGCACGGTGCTGGCTGGCCATGTTGGCATGGAGCGGTCCGACTCCCGGATAGTCAAGTCCGGCAGAGATGGAATAAGGTTCGATGATCTGGCCGTCATCCGTCTGCATGACAAGGGACTTGCTTCCGTGAAGGATTCCGAGAGTGCCTGCAGCGATCGTTGCCGCAGTGAGACCGGAATCGACGCCCTTTCCACCAGCCTCGGCCAGGACGATCCTTACGTCAAGGTCATCGACATAGTGGTAGACGGTTCCACCGGCATTGGACCCACCGCCGACGCATGCGATCAGATAGTCCGGCTTCTCGCGACCTTCCTTCTCCTTCAGCTGCCACTTGATCTCTTCGGAGATGACACTCTGGAGACGGGCGACCATGTCTGGATAAGGGTGTGGCCCGACGGTCGAACCGATGATGTAGAATGTGTCGGATGGATGGCAGCACCAGTCACGGATTGCCTCGTTTGTGGCATCCTTGAGGGTCTTGTTGCCGCTCTCGACAGGGAACACCTCCGCACCGAGCATCTTCATCCTTTCCACATTCACATGCTGGCGCTTGACATCGGTAGCACCCATGTACACCCTGCAAGGCATGTCCATCAGGGCACAGACGGTAGCGACAGCCACACCATGCTGCCCTGCCCCGGTCTCGGCGATGATGCGCTTCTTGCCCATCTTCCTCGCAAGCAGGATCTGACCGATGGCATTGTTGATCTTGTGCGCACCGGTATGATTGAGGTCCTCACGCTTCAGATAGAGCTTGCAGCCATACTTCTCACTCATCCTCTTGGCATAGTAGAGAGGAGAAGGGCGTCCGACATAATCCTTCAGGAGAGCGTGGAACTCTTCCTTGAACTCCTGGCTGGTAATGATTGGAAGGTAAGCCTCCCTGAGGTCTTCCACACACTTATGGAGAATCTCAGGCACATACGCTCCTCCGAACTCTCCATAGAACCCATTTTCGTCTACAAGAAATGATTTCATCCTATTCTTTTGTTGTTTATCTTTCAAACCTTGCATAAAAAAAAGAAACCCTCGAGCCATGCCCTGGGTTTCAGCTTCCATGATTTATGTCTTTATTCTTTCATTTCATCCGGATACACTGAAAATCCTCACGACATGATATGTCCTGAGCACCAGCGCCACCAGAAGAATGAATTATTCGACATGCTATTCTTGTTTTTGATAGGCCAAATATAGGCAAAAAAATGAAATCTCAGCACAACAATCCACTTTTTTCGCCCCTTTCGACAAAAAAACCGGTGCAGGATGAACCTGCACCGGCCTTTATTTGAATATTCAGACTTGATCAGTCTTCCGACGCCTTGTATTCCAGCAAGTCGCCTGGCTGGCAATCCAAAGCCTCGCACAAGGCGTCGAGGGTGGCGAAACGGATGCCTTTTGCCTTGCCTGTCTTGAGTATGGACAGGTTCACAGGCGAAAGCCCGATCTTCGCGGCCAGTTCAGTGGAAGTCATCTTCCTCCTGGCGAGCATCACATCGACGTTGACAATTACTGCCATAGGATGCTACTGATTGTCTTCTTCAGTTTCAGACTTCTGTTCCTCGGCTGCAGGCTTTCCAAGATACTCAGGAAGCTTGAGACCAGCCATGTTGAACAGATCCTGGAGAGGAGGTACAGAACCCATCAGGCCAGAGATGAAGCCAGCGGTGGAAGACTTTCCATCCTTTGAGCCGTTGCCGTCCCAGACAGTGACCTTGTCGATCTTGATGCCCTTGACAGCCTCGACCTGAGTCTTGACAAGTTCAGGAAGCTTGTCGGCGATGAGCATGAGAACTGCCTTCTGAGCGTCGCCCTCAGCGGAGTTGACCATCCTGCCGAAACCTTCAGCCTGCTTTGAGAGGACCTCGAGGGTACCGCGAGCCTGAGCTTCCATCTTTGCATAGATTGCATCAGCCTCACCCTTTGCAGTCCTGCGGAGCTTCTCAGCCTCAGCCTCAGCCTCGATGATGAGCCTTTCCTTGTCGATCTGTGCAGGGACGACGATGTTGGCATGCTGTGTTGCCTTCTCCCTCTCTGCACGTGCAAGCTCGGCGTCACGCTCACTCTGATAAGCCTCCTGGAGAGCCTTTGCAGCCTGGACCTTCTCTGCGGCGACAGCGACGCGGGCAGCCTCAGCCTCCTTCTCGCGGCGCATTGCATCGGAATTGGCGATGTCGATCCTTGAGGTGTTCTCACCCTGGACTGCAGAAGCGTTTGCAGCAGCTGTCTTGATACGGGTGTCCCTCTGGGTCTCGGCGATCCTGATGTCCTTGTCACGGTCGGCCTCAGCCTTACCGATCTCACCGAAGCGATTCTGCTCTGCAACGCTCTTCTTTGCGTCGTTGATTGCCTTTGCAGCTGCTTCCTTACCGAGAGCCTCGATGTAGCCAGACTCATCACGGATATCGGTCACATTCACGTTGATGAGCTTGAGACCGATCTTGCGGAGCTCAGCCTCGACGTTCTGGCTGACTGCTGCAAGGAACTTGCCACGGTCGGCATTGATCTCCTCGATGTCCATGGTCGCGATGACGAGACGAAGCTGTCCGAAGAGGATGTCGGTAGCGATGTTCTGGATGTTGTCGATGGAAAGACCGAGGAGGCGCTCAGCTGCATTTGTCATGCTGTCTGCCTCAGTCGAGATACCGACGGTGAAGCGGCAAGGTACATCGACACGGATGTTCTGCTTCGAGAGTGCATTGGTAAGGTTGCACTCGATCGAGATAGGCTTGAGATCGAGGAACGCATAATCCTGGAATACAGGCCAGATGAAGGATGCACCACCATGGATGCACCTTGCTGAAGAGATGGATCCGCTCTTGTTCTTTCCTGTCTTACCGTAGATGACCATCACCTTGTCTGATGGGCAACGCTTGTAGCGCTTGAGGATGGCCGTGAAAGTGACGAAGACGACGGCCACAATGATGAGGATAAGTTCAAGTCCCATGATTGTTATAGATTAAAGGTTGAATATCGAGTTGGTTGTCGGATTGACATCCGCGTGCTAGATGATTGTCGGAGTGGTAGGCTCCACGAGGAGCGTATATTCATTGGTGGCCTCGATGACCTTGATCGGGGTGCCGGTGCGGATCTCATCGCCATCGGTGATGGCATCGTACTCGCGCACTGCATTGTTGATCGTGATCTGGACCTTTCCAGTTCCCTTGCGCTCGGCAGGGACGGTGAGGTAGACCGTGCCCTCACAGCCTGCGGCTGACTTGTGGATGTCGATGTTTCCGGACTGCTGCATGCTGCTGAGCCACTTGAACATCCACATCACGAGGCCGACGAGCAGGACTCCGACGAGGACGGAGACAAGCAAGAGGACCGCCTTCGATGAGATGCTGTCGGCAAGAAGGACAGCTGTCCAGCCGAAGCCCAGGCAGAAATTGACGAAATTCCTGAAGGTGAGAAGGTTCATCGAAGGATCGGCATCGAAGTGTCCATCTCCTCCGAAATCAGCATCCGCCCCGGAATCCACATCGAGGTCCGCATCGCCGAGCCCGAGGAATGTAAGTACAGTCTCGATGATGAATATCAAGCTTGCGGAAAGCGTTACGGCCCAGAGGACCTGCATCAGGGTGCTGAGAGATTGCCACCAAGTAATCATAATGTAGTGTGTTAGTTGCGCGGGAAAAGCGGATCCCGCATCCGTTTGATGC
>JAGHSC010000015.1 GCA_018066065.1 Candidatus Cryptobacteroides faecihippi | reverse complement strand
ATGTTGGCGTTGCCGACATACCCGCGGATTTCGATTCTGCTCAACTGTTCCATGATCCAAGTTCAAGTTTGGTTGTTGTTTCGGCCGCAGGTTAGAAAGCGTGGATGTATCTTCGATGGGATGATGCTTCATGGGATGAAGATCTTTCCGTTTCTTTATGCATGGTGGTTTTTCTTTGCGTCCTGGTGTCTTTCCCTTCCGTGGATGGTGCTGTACCTGTCTTGCACTTGAATATTCTTTCAGAGGAAAGAAAAATGGCTTTTCTTATGGAAATGGAAATAGTTTCCGTCCTTTCTGTTTCTTTTGCCGGGCAGTGGAGGATTCTTGCCATATTGGACAGGCCCGGCTGAGGCGGCCGTGTGTAAAACAGGATAGAATCATGAACAGTGAGGAAGGATGTGTGAGAGGGAAGTGCCTGGAATGCGGGGCTGATCTCCCGAACGGGCGCAGCGACATGAAGTTCTGCTGCACCAGCTGCAGGAACCGCTACAACTACAGGAAGGGGAACAGGGACAAGGGAGTGAAGCTGCGGACGATCAATGCAATCAACCGCAACTATGAGATTCTCGAGTCGCTGCTCGAGGATGGTGCCAGTACAATTGACAATCCTGACCTTTCGGCGATGGGATACAACTTCGATTGCATCACATCCTACCATAAGGTCAGGAATCACAATGAGTACAGATGCTACGACATCAAGTACTACAAGTCCGAGAGCCGGATCTTCGGCCTGAGCCGTGTCGAGGGCAGGACCGTCCGGAAGAAGAGGTGACTAGGCTGCTGCCTTCTCTTTCTCAGGGTTCTTGAAGAGGATCGCGAAGAGCACTCCAACAACCAGGGCGTAGCCTGCAAAGACGTACCATGCGGTGTCCCAGTGTCCGGCTGCTGAGACCTGGACCGGGTCGAGGCCGGCTGCGATGGCTTTTGCCTGCGGATTGTAGACGAGGGCGTTGACGACCCTTCCTGCGGCCCATGTTCCGATCGATGCTCCCAGGCCGTTGGTCATGAGCATGAAGAGGCCCTGGGCGCTAGAGCGGATGCTGTTGTCGGTGTTTTCATTGACATAGAGGGATCCGCTGATGTTGAAGAAGTCGAAGGCGACGCCGTAGACGATGCCTGAGAGGATGAAGAGCCATACTCCCGATCCCGGGTTGCCGAGTCCGAAGAATCCGAACCTGAAGACCCATGCGAACATCGCGATCAGCATCACGTTCTTGATTCCGAATTTCTTCATGCAGAAAGGAATGAGAAGGATGCAGAGGGTCTCTGAAATCTGTCCGAGGGAGATGATGGCGTTGGCGTTGCTTGCGCCCCATGAACTTGCGAAGAGAGGGTTCTCCTTGAATGAAGTGATGAAGGTGTTGGCGTAGCCGTTGGTGATCTGAAGCGAGGCTCCGAGAAGCATCGAAAAGATGAAGAAGATTGCGAACTGCTTCTGCTTGAAGAGCTTGAAGGCATTGAGGCCGAGGGATTCGGCAATGCCGGCACCTTCTGAGGATGGCTTGCAAGGGCAGTTGGGCATCGTGAGGGCATAGGCGCAGAGCACGAGGCTGAATGCACCGGACACGAAGAACTGCTCGTAGGAGTGCTGGAACTGTACTCCGTGGCTGTTGGACAGGAAGTTCACGAGGTACATGCTGCAGATGAAGCCGATCGTTCCGAAGACTCGGATCGGAGGGAAGGCCTTGACTGAATCCTTTCCTGCTCCCTCGAGTGCATTGTAGGCAACTGAGTTCGAGATTGCGATCGTCGGCATGAAGAACGCTACGCTGAGCAGGTAGAGCAGGTAGAAGACTGTGAAGTTGAAACTTGGGCTCGATGCGTAGACTGTGTGCAGTGCCCCGTCGATGCCTGAGGTGTGCGGATGCTGGATGAATGTACCGTTGGACATTGCGTAGACTCCGGCTCCGATCATGAACACTCCGGCGAGGAGCTGGCAGAGCGAGAGCACCTTCTGGGCTGGGATCCACTTGTCTGCCACGATGCCCATGAGGGCTGGCATGAAGATGGAGACAAAGCCTTGTGTGGCGAAGAAGAGCCAGATCTTTGGACCGAGTCCTGCATCGGCAAGGAAGCTGCCCATAGAAGTCAGGTAGGCTCCCCAAATCGCGAACTCGATGAAGTTCATGACAATCAGCCTGAGGGTGATGTTGTTGTTTTTCATGATATGTTTGCTTTTTGATTTTCTAAACCTTTAGGTTGGAAGGCAAATGTAAGTTTTTTTCGCATAAAAATCACTATCTTTGACATTCATTGGATAATGACTGGAACGATATGAAATTCACACTGACAGCAAAGGACAAGGGATCGGCCGCAAGGGCAGGAGTCTTCACTACCGACCATGGCGAGGTCCACACTCCCATCTTCATGCCCGTGGGAACGGTCGGATCAGTCAAAGGTGTCTACCACAAGGACTTGAAGGAGGACATCAAGGCTGAGATCATCCTCGGCAACACCTACCATCTCTACCTTCGTCCAGGTCTTGACACCCTCCGCAAGGTCGGTGGCCTTCTCCGCTTCGAGTCCTGGGGCAGGCCGATCCTCACAGACAGCGGCGGATTCCAGGTCTTCTCCCTCCCCCAGATCAGGAAGATCACGGAGGAAGGATGCAGGTTCCAGTCACACATCGACGGTTCCCGCCACATGTTCACTCCGGAGAACAATGTCGACACCCAGCGTGCGATCGGCTCCGACATAATGATGGCACTCGATGAGTGCTGTCCGGGCGATGCCGATGAAAGGTATGCCGCCAAGTCGCTCAAGCTGACCCAGGGCTGGCTCGAGCGCTATTTCAAGCGCTTCTGCGAGACAGACCCTCTCTACGGCTACGACCAGGCCATGTTCCCGATCATCCAGGGCTGTGTCTACCCGGAGCTCAGGAAGCGTGCCGTCGACCATGCCCTCACCCTTGTGGGGGACCATCCAGGAGTCGGAGGCTTCGCTGTCGGAGGACTTGCAGTCGGGGAACCTACCGAACAGATGTACGAGATGCTCGAGGTCGTCTGCCCGATCCTTCCGGAGAACAAGCCGCGCTATCTCATGGGAGTCGGCACACCGGCCAACATCCTCGAGGGAATCGCCCGCGGAATAGACATGTTCGACTGCGTCATGCCTACCAGGAACGGACGCAACGGCATGCTCTTCACATGGAACGGCATAATGAACATGCGCAATGCGAAGTGGCAGGATGACTTCTCGCCGCTTGACCCTTCAGGCACGTCGTTTGTCGACCATGAATATTCAAAAGCCTACCTTCACCACCTCTTTGTCGCCAAGGAGATGTTCGCGGCCATGGTCGCCAGCGAGCACAACCTTGCCTTCTATCACGACCTCGTCCGCGAGGCCAGGAAGCACATCGAGGCCGGCGACTTCTCATCATGGAAGGATGAGACGGTAAGGAGGATCAGTTCTAGAATGTAAGGGAAATGTTGGGATTGAAGAAGATAGACAGGTACATCATGAAGAAGTTCATCTCGACCTTCTTCATCGCCCTGCTTTTCATCATCGGAATCGTAATCATCTTCGACATCAGCGAGAAAGTCGATGACTTCGTGGCCAAGAACGCTCCGATCAAGGAGATCGTCTTCGACTACTACGTCAACTTCGTGCCGTACTTCATCAACATGTTCAGCCCGCTGTTCGTGTTCATCACGGTCATCTTCTTCACATCGAGGCTGGCTGCGAACAGCGAGATCATTGCCATCCTTTCCTGCGGAGTCAGCTACAAGAGAATGATGGTGCCCTACATGATCTCGGCCTTCCTGATCTTCGCCCTTTCCCTGTCCCTTAACCTGTGGGTGATCCCGCGGTCCAACGTGGAACGAGTGAAGTTCGAGCAGAAGTACATGAAGGACAGGCGACCGATAAGCAACACCAACATCCACTATCAGATCGACCCGGGCAAGTTTGTCTATGTCGAGTCGTTCTCGTCATGGAACAACACGGCCAACAACTTCACCCTCGAGGAAATCAGGGGCAACAGGGTCATCAGCAAGCTTTCCGCCGAGAAGGCAGTCTGGGACAGCACCTTGGGATGCTGGCACCTGCGCAACTACTTCATCAGGTACTTCTCCGACGGTCTTCAGGACAGGGTCGTCAAGGGACAGCGCCGCGACACTGTGATCAACCTTACCGTCACGGACTTCTACCGCAACAAGAGCACCGTGGAAACCCTTTCCCAGGGAGCCCTGAACGACCTTGTCGAGACTCAGAAGATGAGGGGAGACCCGAATGTCATGTACGCCCTCATCGAGAAGCACACAAGGTTCGCCCTTCCGTTCTCGGCCTTCATCCTCACCCTCATGGGCGTCTGCCTTTCCTCAAGGAAGCGCAGGGGTGGCATCGGCCTGAACATCGGTGTCGGCATTGCCTTGAGCTTCACATACATCCTCTTCCTGAGGTTCAGCCAGATGTTTGTCTATTCAGGAGCCCTGCCTCCGTTCATCGCACTCTGGCTCCCTAACCTCATATTCGGAATCGTGGCCGCTGTCCTGTACTACAAGGCCTCCAGGTAGGATTCCATTTGTCAAGCAACTGAACAACAATTGAATATGCTCACAGTCAAGATCGTCAACAAGTCGCAGTGGCCGGATCCTGCCTATGCCACTGAAGCCTCGGCAGGCATGGACCTGCGCGCCAACATCGAGGAACCATTCACTCTCAAGCCTCTTGAGCGCCGCCTTGTCCCTACTGGAATCTCGATCGAGCTCCCGGTCGGCTACGAGGCTCAGGTACGTCCACGCAGCGGACTTGCCACCAAGCATGGGATCACCGTCATCAACAGTCCCGGAACCGTCGATGCGGACTACCGTGGCGAGCTGAAGGTGTCGCTTGTGAACCTTTCCAATGAAGAGTTCGAGATCGTTCCCGGTGAAAGGATCGCCCAGATGGTCGTGGCTGCACACGAGCAGGTCAAGTGGGAGGATGTCGAAGTCCTCTCAGAGACTGTCAGGGGAGCTGGCGGCTGGGGAAGCACCGGCACAAAGTAGCTGCTATTCTGAGTCCTTGCTGCCGAGCTTGGCTGTGTAGAAGGCGCAGAAGACAAGGTAGAGGGCACATGCTCCGAGGACGATGATCGAACCGACCTGGCTGCCGATCGCATCTGCCATGAGACCCATTACCGGAGGTACGACTGCTGCACCGCAGACACCCATGATCATAAGGCCTGAGATACCGTTCTCATTGCCCTTGTTGCTGCTGATTGCAGCTGAGTAGATCAGTGAGAAGATGCATGAGCAGAAGAGACCGATGCCTGCAATCAGGATCATGATGCTGGCCTGTCCCTTTGCAAAGACGAGGGCTGCAAGCACAAGCAGGGTGAGGAAGATGTTGATCTTGAAGTAGGTGGAGTCCTTGAACCTGAGGAGCAGGAATGTTCCGATGAAGTTGCCCAGGGTCTTGCAGATGAAGTAGACGGTCGAGCCGATGCCTGCTGCTGCAATCGAGAGTCCGCAACGCTCGATGAGAAGCTTCGGTGCAAGGATGTTGGTTCCGCAGTCGATTCCTACCACGAAGAAGATTCCGAGGAAGAGAAGGAGTACGTTCCTGTCCTTGAGGAGGGCAAGGGTGGCTCCGAGGGAGGTGCCGCTCTCTGACGGTGCTTCCTTCGGGATTGCTGTGAGTCGGAGCCAGATCTCTGAGATGATGGCGACTGCCGCGAAGATCGGGAAGATGTACTGCCAGTTGCCGAGTGTGGTGACTGCGAAGGCTGCGATCAGCGGCCCGCAGAATGAGCAGATCGACTTGATGACCTGGCCGAGGGTCAGGGAGCTTGTGAGAGCGTCACCGCTGACAACGTTGGTGAGCAGAGGGTTGAGGGCGACCTGGATGATTGTGTTGCCGATTCCCAGAAGGGCAAAGGCGAGAAGGCAGGTCACGACATTGTAGCTGATCACTGGAAGGAGCATTCCGATGATGGTGATGATGTTGCTGATGTGCACCATGTTCTTCCTTCCGATCTTGTTCATCCAGACCGCTACCGGAACGGACAGGATGAAGAACCAGACAAAAACCATCGATGGCACGAATCCGGCGAGAGTCTCGCTCCACCCGAAGTCTTCCTTTACGTAGCTCGTGGCGATTCCTACGACGTCGCAGAAACCCATCACGAAGAATCCGAACAGCACAGGAAGTGCTGCCTTTGAAATCTTTTTCTCCATGTTATCAGTCTTGAATTATCAGTTCAGTGTTTTTTCGGTCCATGAAAATAGTTATTTTTGAAGACAATTACAATTATTCTACGACTATGGACGTTGCAAGGCTTCATGAACTGTTCATGAACAGCAAGGGCGTTACCACCGACACCCGCACAATCTCCGAGGGTGAGATGTTCTTCGCTCTCAAGGGGGAGAATTTCGATGGCAATGAATATGCACTCAAGGCACTTGAGCAGGGCGCATGCTGCGCGGTGGTGAATGAGGGAACGGAGGCTGCCGCTTCAGGCGATTCCAGGATCATCGCCGTCCCGGACACGCTGGATGCACTCAAGGCTCTCGCCAGATACCACAGGGAGAACACATTCGTCGACGGGAAGCGCCTGACAGTCATCGGACTTACAGGCACCAACGGCAAGACCACCACCAAGGAGCTTGTCTCCCGTGTCCTTTCCATGAAATACAATGTGACCGCGACCCGCGGCAATCTCAACAATGACATCGGAGTCCCGCTCTCTCTTCTCAAGATCGATGAAAGGACCGAGATCGCCGTCATCGAGATGGGTGCCAACCATCCTGATGACATCGAGAAGCTTGTCAAGGTTAGCGAGCCGGACTATGGACTCATCACCAATGTCGGGAAGGCTCACCTTCTCGGGTTCGGCAGCTTCGAGGGAGTCAAGGCCGCCAAGGGCAAGCTCTACGACTATGTGCATGAGCATGGCGGGCGGATATTCCTCAATGCCGATGATGAGGTACTCTGTCAGATGGCTGCCGAGAGGGAAGGCCTGGAGGCCATACGCTACGGGGTAGGTCTCTGGGATGCCATGGTTCTTCCTTCAGATGCCGAGCATCCATTTGTCAGGATGGCCATCCCTGAAAGTGTCGGAACCGCTGCCGGAGAGGCTGAGGCCGAGACTCTTCTTGCTCTGGAAAGCCATCTGACCGGAGCGTACAACGCCAACAACATCGCGGCTGCGATCGCCGTCGGCCTCCATTTCGGAGTGTCGCTGGATGATGCAATCCAGGCTGTCAGTGAGTATATTCCTGCGAACAACAGGTCCCAGATAGAGAAGACTGAGAGGAACATCCTCATCGAGGATGCCTACAATGCCGATCCTACCAGCATGGCAGCGGCGCTTGACAATGTTGCAGCGATGGTTGCTGGAATGAAGGTTGCCCTTCTTGGTGACATGCGTGAACTTGGTGCCGAGTCTGTGGCGGAGCATGTTGCCGTGCTCCGCCAGGTCCTTTCGATGGGACTCGACCTTGTCTGTCTTGTCGGGGATGAATTCAGGAAGGCTGGCGATGAGACGGATCCGCCTCCAGTGTGAAGTGCTTTGCATCTTCGGCAGACCTTGCCG
>JAGHSC010000099.1 GCA_018066065.1 Candidatus Cryptobacteroides faecihippi | reverse complement strand
ATTATCAAAAGAATAGCTATTTTATTTTGTCCTTTGCCGCAGAGCGGTCGGCTGTCTCCTCCGGGACCCGTGGCCGGCCGCGGCCTCGTGAGCGGCTGTCATGAGCATAGCGAGTGACTGGATGGAGCGCGTAGCGCGGAAGGTCTCCGGAGGAGAGCAGTCGACGCTCGGAGGCATCTGAACATAAAGAAAGAGGATGACCTCAAAGTCAAATTGACTTTTTAGTCATCCTCTTTTTTCGTTGAGCCACGAATCATTCATTGGGGAGCGACTCGACAGAGTTCGGGAAGGCGAAATAGGTGTCGGGATAAGGCTCGTTGCGAAGGGTGAAGTGCCACCACTCCCCTTCTATCGGACGGAAACCGCCCTTTGACATCTCCTGCCTGAGAAGGTTGCGGAGACGACGCTGCTCCGGATCGACAGGATGCGCGAAATGCGAACGGTCACCGAAGAAGTCGAAGGTCCCACCCATGTCCACCTCCCTTTCGGTTCTCATGTCGAAGAGGGTAAGATCGATCGTGCTGCCGCGGGAATGGCCGGAATGCGCGCTCACGAAACCACGTGGAAATATCTCAGACTTAGGGATTTCGGGGTAAAAGTACTGTTTGGTGAGAGTGTCGGCCTGATCCTTCGCCCACCTCACGAAATGGTCGACTGCCTTCTGAGGACGATAGGCATCGAACACCTTGAGGAGATAGCCCTGGGACTTGAGGCTCGCACTGACAGCCTTGAGAGCCTCGGCACCTTCGCGGGTCATGAGAGCAACAGGCTGCTCGTAGCCATCGATCCTGGTCCCGATGAAGTTGTAGGTGCTGTAGTAGCGGATCTCGAGGATGGCATCAGGAACGACATCGGTCAGAAGGACGAAACCCGATGCGTCGTACTCCTTGGAGACAGGGGTCTCGACAACTGGAGCCACAGCACAGGAATCCTGCGCGGAAGCGCATTCAGAGGCAGAATCATGCTTTGGGTGTCCGCTGCATGAGCAGAGGACGGCCAGCAGAAGGATCGGAAACCGATTTTTCATGATTAGACTTGTTTCAGATTGCGAATGGAATGATGACGTTCAGGTTCGAAGGGGTGCAGGAGATCTCCATGACTGAATCGGTCATGATCGCCTCCCCATCGAAATGTGCCTCCGTGCGCGCATCGTCTCCGGGAGCGCATATTCTTTCAATCCTGACCCTGGAAGCCTTGATGCTGTCCACCTTGCTGTGATGGTAGATGTGGGAGTCAAGCAGCTGGACAGGGATCGGGATGGCCTGAAGGAGGTTGAACGGATGGATGATGGTCAGGTCAAGCAGCCCATCCTGGAGAGAAGCCTTCGGGGTGATGTGGTAGTGGTTTCCCCATTGGTTGGCATTGCCGCATGTGATGAGGAAGGCCTTCACTTCGAACTCGGCCGATTCCGTGGTGATGCGGTAGGTCGCAGGCTCATAGTCGTACCACGCCTCGATCGTCTTCATCACGTAGGTCATCAGGCCACGGGTGCCCGCCTTGGAGTATGACATGGCGACCTTGGCATCGTAGCCGACTCCGCACGTGCAGAAGAAGGGATGGCCGTTGAAGAGACCTGTGTCGATCTTCACGAAATTGCCCTGGTTGATGTAGGAGATGTTCTCCCTGATGTTCGTAGGCAGGCCGAGATGGTAGGCAAGGCCGTTGCCGGAGCCTCTCGGAATGATGGCCAGGGCCGTCTGGGAGCCCGCAAGGCTGGAAGCGATCTCATTGACGGTGCCGTCTCCGCCGACCGCGACGACGACATCCGCACCCTGGCTGACGGCCTCCGAAGCGATCACGCCCGCATGCCCGGCATATTCAGTGAACCTGATGGAGCAGTCGTAGACGTTCCTGTCGATGTTCTTGCTGAATATGTCGGAAACGGGCCTTCCGTTCCCGCTTCCCGCAATCGGGTTGATTATGCAGACGAGCTTCTTCATCCTGACAAAAAATCATCATGCAAAGGTAACAATAATTCAGCACACTATCTTATCTTTGCATGATATGAAAGAAATCAAGCTCACAACATTCTGCGCAATACTCAGCATCGTCAACCTGGTGTGCTTCAACATACCGTTCATGGTGTACGCGTGCAGGAACAACGACAACCTGTTCCTCCTCATCAGCCTGGCGATTGTCCTGCTCACGCTCAACTTCTTCGTCTGCTACCTTGTCTGCTTCCTCCTCAGGAGGCTCGGAAGGATACTAACCGCGATCTGCCATCTGATCAGCACGATAGCCACCTACTACGTGATCTCCTACAACACGATGATGGACGAATCCATCCTCCGAAGCTTCTTCAACACGAGGATGGAAGAGGCAGCGCCATTCGTCACATGGTCGTTCGCAGCATGCGTCATCATCCTGGGAATCCTCCCGATGATCTGGATCATCGGAGCCAAGGTCAACTACGGCAGCTGGAAGAGATTCGGCAAGGCAGCAGGAGGTTCACTGGCGGTTTCCCTGCTCCTGGTGCTCTGCAACGCCGGCCAGACGCTCTGGATAGGTTCCCACGACACTGAGCTGGGCGGCCTGACCATGCCATGGTCCTACATCGTCAACACCTGCAGGATCGCCATCCAGAACAGGAACGCCAACGCAAAGGAAATCCCGCTTCCGGACGCGTCCTTCTCCAACAATGAAAGGAGAGCCGTCGTCCTCGTGATCGGAGAATCCGCAAGAAAGGCCAACTGCTCGCTCTACGGCTACGAAAGGGAGACCAACCCGCTGCTTTCCAAGGTGGAAGGGCTCCACGTCCTGAACGCAAAGTCCTGCGCCACCTTCACCATTGCAGGAGTCAAGAGCATCCTTGAATATGAGGACACGGACGCGCTCTACGAAATTCTACCCAACTACCTCCACCGCACCGGAGCGAAAGTCCAGTGGAGGACAGTCAACTGGGGTGAACCGCCAGTGCACGGACCAGAGTACCTGAAGAGAGCCGACCTCGCCCAGGGAGTGGAGGAAGACAGGTATGACGGCGTGCTGCTCAACGGCCTCAGGGAGACCATCGAGAACAGCGAGGAGGACAAGGTGCTCATCATCCTCCACACCAACACCAGCCACGGCCCGGCATACTGCCAGAGGTACCCTTCACAGTTCGAGGTCTACACTCCGGTCTGTGACAACGTGGAGCAGGCCGCAAAGGCACCTCAGGAACTGATCAACGCCTACGACAACTCAATCATCTACACCGACTTCCTTCTAAACGAGATCATCGACACCCTCAAGACGGTCCAGGACAGGAGCTGCGCTATGTTCTACATCTCGGACCACGGAGAGTCGCTCGGGGAAAACAGCCTCTACATGCATGGAGTGCCGATCAAGATGGCTCCACGCGAGCAGTACGAGGTACCATGCTTCATCTGGCTGTCAGAAGGCTACAGAAACGTCAGGGAACCCGACGAGATCGACCAGCACTGGGTGTTCCACAGCGTGCTCGACCTCCTGGACGTGGAGAGTCCGGCATACAACCCTGAGAAAGACCTCTTAAGATAATGATCGCCAAGGTGATGTCATACACTGTCAGGACAGCAGCAGCCGCACTGCTGTCTCTCCTCGGCATCCTGACCCTGACAAACATCAGCCCGATCTACGATTTCGAGACCGGCGAGCCATTCTCGGGTCCCGACATCTACAATCCCTACGCCTTGCTTGACACCTCCGACGGATGGGTAAGGACCAATCTCCACACGCACACCCATGCCACGAAATGGCTGAACGAGTGTGAATTGTACCCCGACTCGGTGGCCAGATACTATGACAGGCTTGGCTACGACCTGGAGTCGTTTTCGAATCCCATGGAACAGACGGAGGCTCCAGCCGGCACATACGACCAGAACTGGGTCTACGAGCATGGCTACAACCTTGCAAA
>JAGHSC010000012.1 GCA_018066065.1 Candidatus Cryptobacteroides faecihippi | reverse complement strand
GGTCAGGATGATTCTCTTTATCTCACGGTTCTTCAGTGCCCGGACCGCAAGTGCAATCGCGATGTAGGTCTTTCCGGTTCCGGCAGGGCCGATGGCAAAGACGAGATCGTTCTCGAAATACGCCTTGACCATCTCCTGCTGGGTCTTGTTGCGCGCCTTGATCGGCTCGCCGTCCGTTCCATGGACGATCGTGGCCTCTCCGGAAAGCTTCTAGCTGTCCGGTGAGCTGGATCCGTCAAAGATGTCCTCAACATCAAAGACTGTCAGGTTCATCTTGTGATGCCTCCTGTCGATCAGTTCCCCGAATCTCTGGCTGAACTCCTGGATCTGGGACTCACTGCCCTCAAGATGTATCTCATTTCCCCTCGCAACGACCTTCAGGCCAGGGAAATAGCCGCAGAATGCGTCCAGTATCCTGTTTCCGACCCCGAAGATCTCGATCGGGTCCATCGCCTCAAGCGTGATAGTCTTCTTCATTTCAATCTGCAATGTTCGTGATGCTTTTTACTCTTTCATAGTTGTCGACCATGTTGTCATGGTCATAAGGTGCGATCCAAAGATCTTTCCTGCAAAGATAGTCTTTCACAGGGATGACACAATAGCTTTGCGTCAGAGTGCCAGGCCTGGTGCACCATGTAAGCACAGGTTCCAGAGGAAGCAGCTTATGGTTCCCATGGCAGTCGGTTGCGATCCTCATCTTCAGAACCATCCCGATACGGGTGTTCGGCGCGCTCATGTTGGACACCATGTTCCCCAGTGAATATGCAACCGGAACTTCCTTCATCCCGATCCCGGACTCGTTTCCGACCTGGAGGCATTCCATGTCCTGCAGCACATGTGGATGCGACCCGATGATGGCGTCACACCCTTGCTGAGCCAGCCACAAGGCCAGCTTGCGCTGTGAGGCCGAATGCGTGAGCACATATTCAGTCCCCCAATGCGGAAGCGCGACGATGTAGTCCACCTGCGCAGCCTTCGCCCTCCGTATCGCACTGCCGATCCACGCAGTGTCGATGCGGTGGACCAGTGGATATTCACATTCCAGGTCCTGGTTGGTACCGTAGGTGAAGTTGATGAGTGCGATGCGTATTCCCTTGACAGCCAGGAGCAATGGATTATGCTTCATGTCCGAATCCGCATCAGCCGCGCAGCCGGTGTACTTGATCCTTCCGTTCTCTTCCATCTCGTCATAGCGTTCCAGCGTCTTCAGGATTCCGCGCCGGCTCTTGTCGAGGATGTGATTGTTGGCAGTAAGGAAGACATCTATCCCTGAGCGCCATGCATGGTCGGCATACTCTTCCGGGGCGGAGAAAGAGGGATAGCCGGTGTAGGGAGGACCTGCGAGAGTGAATTCCATGTTCGCCACAGTCAGGTCAGAGCCTGAGAGCAAGCCGTCAACTTCCTTGAAATAAGTTGAGAATGAGTAGGTTCCGTCCCCCTGAAGGGCATTGTCGATCTGTCCCTGATGCATCATCACATCTCCAATGAAAGAGATTGTGACAGTGTCAGCCTGACGATAGAGGGGCTTTGGAGGAAGGACTCGTTCAGGAATCTGAGCGAGCGACATGGGAATCGGCAGTGCTGTGAAAGCAATGACTGCAATGTATGTGAAGATTCTCCGCATCTTCTGCAAATATACCTATTTTGATTGACTTAAATGGTTTTTCTGTCAAGTTCTCCAAAGAAATGAAGTCGAAGCTCTTGGAGGGAATGTTTTTTTTAGTATCTTTGCAGTCCAACACGGTGCGATTAGTTCAGTTGGTAGAGCACCAGATTGTGGTTCTGGGTGTCGTGGGTTCGAGCCCCACATCGCACCCCAACTGGAAATAGAGGATTATCATTGCGATAATCCTCTTGTTTTTTTATTATTTTTGCCCGAGACCGACTACCTTATATATTTAGATAAAACAACATGAAACGAATTTCCAGAGTCGTTACGCTCATGATTGCAGCAGCCATGATGAGCTGCAGCGCAGTCTCCTGCCAGAAGATAGACAAGCCTGATCAATAAGCTTCAAAAGCGGAACGTTCAAGGCCTTTACGACAGGAAGCACACTCACAATCGAGATCGACGCCGAAACGAACAAAGGCACAAAACTGGAAGTGAAATGCATCAACGTCAAGGGAAAAGGAGGGCCATACGTCATTCCGATATACTGACGCACAGGCTTATGCAGATAAAAGACAGGTCGACCGGATCGGTCGACCTGTCTTTTATCTTGAAACCAGATCTGCTGATTACTTTGAAATGTACTCGTTGTACTTCTCGTAGCCCTTCTGGTAGCTGTCGTCCTGATCGCGGAAACGGAAGTAGGTGTTCTTAAGGTACTCAGCGATAGTGCTCTTTACACTGTCATCCTTGCTGACTTCGAAAGCCTTCTCGAATGGCTCGATGCACTTCTTGAGGACAACCTCGAATTCCTGGACGAGAGCCATGTACTTGGCGTCGTCAAGCTCTGCCTGAGCCTTGTCCTGGAGATCGATGGCCTGGTTGTAATAGAGGATACCCTCACCGATGTAGCCATACTCGTAGTTAGGATCGATGGTGCTGCACTCCTTGTAGGCTGCGATAGCCTTCTCGGCGTCGCCAAGCTGAGAGCGGATGTTACCCTCGACATAGTAGAGAGAAGCATTGTTAGGCTCGTTCTTCTTGGCGTCTGCAAGAAGCTCGAAGAGCCTCTCGGTGTCCTGACCGCTGGTAAGATAGTAGTTGATCAGACCGATGAGGATGCCCTGGCTTGCAGGGAACTTGGTGAAGCCCTCCTCGAGGATAGCCTTCTGTGAAGCCTTGCCTGCAGCTGTGGTGTCGAGCTTGGCAACAACATCAGCAAGCTTTGTGTAGACATCACCATTCTCAGCGTAGTAACCATAGGAAAGGCACTTCTCAAGGAGAGTCTTGGCCTTTGCATTGTCCTCGAGCATGAATGATGTGAACGCAGCATTGTAGAGGGCGCTGGTGTCGACCTGTGCATATGGCTCGGTAAGAGCTGCATTGTAAGCAGCCTCGAAGTTCTTCTGAGCAGTCTTGAAATCACCAAGGCCGTAGGCAGAGTAAGCCTCAGAGGTGAACTTCTCGCCGACATTCTTGATACCGGTAGCGATGTCCTTGAGCTTGGTCGCCTTGACATCGACCTCGGCAGCCTTCTTGTAGGCAGCGAGAGCCTTCTCAAGAGGATTGGCAACAGCTGACTTGGTAACCTCGATGATCTCGACTACACCTGCGCCGTTGATGTAGATGTTCTTGTCCTTGTAGACCTGCTTGGTGAACTGCTGGCCATTCAGAACGACATTCTCGGTGGAAACCGGCTTGTCATTGCCCATTGCGAGTGCAAGGGATGTGACATCAGCACCAACCCATGCGTTTCCGATAGGAGCGTTATAGGCATCGACATACTTGTTTCCAAGAGTAAGCCATGTAGCCACCTTGGTTGCCTTCTTGACGTTCTGGGAAGCAGCCTCAGCAGCCTCGACGTTCTTCTTGGCAGTCTCAATGTTCTGGGCGTTCGCAACCTGTACGGATGCGAGAACAGCCAATGCTAACAAAATCCTTTTCATGATTTTTCAGTATTATGATTATCGTTTCGTTTATTGTTCCTGGGCGGTTCCTTCTGCAGGGGCCTGAGCCTCATCCTTAGGTTCCTCCTCATTGTTCTTGCTCACAGCCGAAACTGCCGCAATCGAATCACCGTCCTTGATGTTGATGAGCTTGACACCCTGGGTTGCCCTGCCGGCCAGCCTGATGTCAGAGACAGCCATCCTGATCGTAAGGCCTGACTTCTCGATGATCATGAGATCATTGTTCTCGGTGACATTCTTGATTGCAACGAGCTTGCCTGTCTTCTCGGTGATGCTGATCGTCTTGACACCCTTTCCGCCACGCTTCGTGATCCTGTACTCCTCGAAGTCAGTCCTCTTTCCGAAGCCATTCTCACTGACGACAAGGACAGTGTGGTCTGCAGCGTCCTCTGCGGCAGGGTCATAGTTGATCGCACCGATGACGACATCGTCTCCCTCAAGATTGATGCCACGGACTCCGGTGGAAGTTCTACCCATAGGTCTGGCATCCGTCTCGTTGAAGCGGCAGCAGCGTCCGTCTCGTGCTGCGATGAGGATTTCCTCGTTGCCATTGGTAAGGAGAGCCTCGACAAGCTCATCGCCCTCACGGAGGTTGACAGCATTGACACCGGCAGTCCTGGGATGTGAATATGCAGATAGAGGAGTCTTCTTGATCACACCGCTCTTGGTGACGAGCACGACATTGTTGGACTCGACATATTCAGCATCGTTGAGCGTCCTGACGTTGATGTAGGTCTTGATCTTGTCATCAGGGATGCTGAGCACATTCTGGATCGCGCGACCCTTGGAAGCCCTGGAGCCCTCAGGGATCTGGTAGACCTTGAGCCAGTAGCATCGACCGCTCTCGGTGAAGAGAAGCATGGTTGAATGCATGTTGGCGACATAGATGTGCTCGATGAAGTCCTCGTCCCTGGTCGCACTGCCCTTCATGCCCACACCTCCGCGGGCCTGGGTACGGTACTCGGTGAGTGAGGTTCTCTTGATGTAGCCGAGATGCGAGATGGTGATGACGACATCCTCATCTGCGTAGAAGTCCTCAGGATTGAATTCCTCCTCTGAAGGGCGGATCTCGGTGCGGCGGGCATCGCCGTACTTTGCCTTGAGTTCCATGGTCTCGGTCTTGATGAGCTTCATCTGCTCCTCGACGCTGCCGAGGATCTCGTTGCAGCGGGCGATGAATCTTTCAAGCTCGTCGTACTCGGCCTGGAGCTTCTCCCTTTCGAGTCCGGTGAGCTGGCGGAGTCTCATCTCGACGATTGCAGTAGCCTGGATCTCGGTGAAGCCGAAGCGTTCCATGAGCTGGCCCTTGGCCTCGTCGACACTTCCAGAATGCCTTATGATGCTGACGATCTCATCGATGACATCGATTGCCTTGAGGAGTCCCTCGAGGATGTGGGCACGCTTCTGAGCCTTCGCGAGTTCAAACTTTGTCCTCCTGATGATTACATCATGGCGGAAGTCGACGAAGTTGGCGATCATGTCCTTGAGGGACAGGGTGCGCGGACGGCCGTTGACAAGGGCCACGTTGTTGAATGCGAAGCTTGACTGCAGCTGGGTGTACTTGAAGAGGGTGTTGAGGACAACGTTGGAATTGCTGCCCTGCTTGACCCTTATGACGATGCGGACACCTTCACGGGAGGTCTCATCGTTGATGTAGGTGATGCCTTCGATCTTCTTGTCCTCGACCATCTGGCCGATCTTCTCGATCATCTCCTTCTTGTTGACCATGTAAGGGACCTCGGTGACGACGATGGTCTCGCGGCCATTGTCGGCGACTTCGATCTCGGTCTTGGAGCGGACGACGACCTTTCCCCTTCCGGTCTCATAGGCTTCCTTGATGCCGGACATACCCATGATGATGCCTCCTGTAGGGAAATCAGGTCCCGGGATGTACTGCATGAGGCCATCCGTGTCGATCTCCGGATTGTCGATGTAGGCGCAGATGGCGTCACAGCACTCCGAAAGGTTGTGTGGAGCCATGTTGGTCGCCATACCGACGGCGATACCTGCAGAGCCATTGAGCAGGAGAAGAGGAGCCTTGGTAGGAAGTACGGTAGGCTCGAGCTCGGTGTCGTCAAAGTTGTTGACCATGTCGACAGTGTCCTTGTCGATGTCGGCGAGGATGTCTTCAGTGATCTTCTGGAGCTTGGCCTCAGTGTACCTCATGGCAGCGACAGGGTCACCGTCCATGGAACCGAAGTTTCCCTGGCCGAACACGGTAGGATAGCGCTGGTTCCAGCTCTGGGCAAGTCTTGCAAGCGCGTCGTAGACACTGGAATCACCATGAGGATGGTACTTACCAAGGACTTCACCCACGATCTTCGCACACTTCCTGGTAGGGCCCGACGGTGAAAGACCGAGGCCATCCATTCCGAAGAGCACCCTTCTCTGAACCGGCTTGAGTCCGTCCCTGACATCAGGGAGGGCACGGGACACGATGACAGACATCGAATAGTCGATGTATGCCGTACGCATCTCATGGTCGATCTCAACCGGCTCTATGATACCTGTCTGCCCTTCAACAATCTTTTCTTCGTTATCCATATAGCAATGTTGAATTTTCAGTTAAAATCTAAACATACAAAGATACAGAAAACAATCTGAATTTCCAATAAATAATAGGTATGGACAACAAAGTGCGACAACGATGGAAAAAGACAGAATTTTTCGAAAAAAGTTTAGCTTGTACCATTGTCTGGCACATCACAAAACTATCTTTGCATCAGAAAGACAGGGATACCCCCTGGCTAGGCATAAAAAGGAAAAGCCATGAAGAACACAGATTACGACCTCGAAAGACTCGCCACGATGATCTCATCCGAATCCTCATTCTCCGCACTCATGGAGATGATGGGAGACATGGGTCTCGAGATAACCGAAATAGCAAGGAACGCCTAGACCTCTGCAGGCTCCCTGTCCTCCTGCTTCAACGACACCACAATGCTGTCCTTGTCGGAGGAAAGACCCACCTTCAGGGTACGCAGGGCAGAAGTTCCCTTCTTCCTGCCGCGGATGATCCTGTCGGATATGATGAACTCAGACACAGGATCCTCTATGTACCTCATGACAGCCCTCCTGAGCGGCCTTGCACCGTAGGAAGGATCATAACCGGCATCAGCCACGAACCTCTTGGCAGACGGCGTGACCGAAAGCTTGTATCCGGCATCCTCTGCCCTGTGGCGGAGCTCCTTGAGTTCAATGTCCACAATGCGCTCTATGTCTTCCTTTTCCAGGGATCGGAAGAACACCTGCTCATCCACTCGGTTGATGAATTCAGGAGGGAAGGACTTCCTGATTGCCTTCTCGAGAACTCCCTGACGGTTCTGCGCGACATTCTTCCCCGCAGTGACGAAACCTACCCCCTTCCCATATTCCTCAAGCTCGCGGCTTCCGACATTGGAAGTCATGATGACGATGGTGTTCCTGAAGCTGACGCTCCTGCCGTTGCTGTCGGTAAGACGTCCCTCATCAAGAACCTAGAGCAGAAGATTGAATATGTCCGGATGGGCCTTCTCTATCTCATCGAGGAGGACCACACAGTAAGGTTTCCTGCGCACCCTCTCGCTCAGCTGCCCACCTTCTTCATAGCCGACATAGCCCGGAGGGGCACCGATAAGGCGGGAGACTGTGAATTTTTCCATGTATTCGCTCATGTCGATGCGCACCATGTTCTCCTCCGAATCGAAAAGATACTCTGCCAGGCATTTGGCAAGCTGAGTCTTGCCGACACCGGTAGGGCCGAAG
>JAGHSC010000248.1 GCA_018066065.1 Candidatus Cryptobacteroides faecihippi | reverse complement strand
CGATGCTGCGTTGCGGACTGCATTTGCCTGAGCGAGCTTTGCCCTGACCTCCGGAGAGTCGATCCTCGCGATGGTGTCGCCCTTGCTGACCATCTGACCTTCCTTCACGTAAAGCTCCTCGATCCTTCCCGGGACCTTGCCGGAGACTCTGTACTCGCTTGCCTCGGCCGCGCCCTGGATTGCTGCAGGGGCAGGCTTGGAGACGATGTATCCGATGATTCCGATTGTCAGGATGATCAGCACCAGCGCGGCGATTCCGATCACCAGGTTGTAGTTTTTCTTCTGGTTTTCCATAATATCTTACTTTTTATATTTCTTACTTGTTGATGTTTCCTTCTGCCTTGTTGAGGTTTGCTGCCAGCATCTGGAGCTCGATTCCCGCATCGAGATATTCAGAATGTGCCTGGAGCCAGGCTGTCTGTGCCGCGAGGGCGGTGTTCGCCTCGATGACTCCTTCCTCGAATCCGATCGTTGCTGTCCTGAGGTTCTCCTCGGCGCATTCAAGATTGCTGCGTGCCATGCTGATCTTCTCCATGGCTTCCAGTTCCTGCTTTCGCAGCTGGCTGACCTGGAGCGCGATGAGCTCCCTTGCGTCTTCAAGCTGGCTTCTGTAGAGGCTGGCCTCGGCCTTCGCCTTCCTGGTCTTGTTCGCAGCCTCGAAACCGTGGAAGATCGGAACGTTGACGACCACTCCGGCGCTGAGGAATCCGCCCCAGTCCTTCTCGAAGCCGTTCTTCATGTTCGGATTTGAGAGAAGGTAGCCGGCGGTCGCGGCAACCTTCGGCATCATGTCGGCCCTTGCCATCCTTGCCTTGCCGTCGTAGATCTTGGATGCAAGTTCAAGGCTTCTTGTCTCAGGCCTGTCCGCGTAGATGTCCTCCATCGACTTCTGCGGGCCCATCTCCGGCATCGGAATCTCGTCCGAAGCCTCGTCGGCCAGCATGATTGCAGCGTCCATGTCCATTCCTATCTGCTTGCAGAGCAGCATCTTCGCGAGTGCGAGACCATTCTCTGCCTTCGTCCTGAGCATGTCTGCCTCGTTGGCCTTCACCTTCACCTGGAGAGCGTCCGACTGTGTGGCTATTCCTTCAGCGACAGCCATCTGCACATCCTTTTCCATCTTGTGCAGGAGGTCTGAATATGAGACCGCGAGCCTTTCCTTTCCAGCGATCGACACAATCTGCCAGTAGGCCTGGTCGACGCTGACCAGTGTCTCCTGGTACTTCTGGTCATACTGTGTCTTTGACAGCTCTTCCGCAAGCTTGGCTATCTTGTTGGCAGCAATGATCTTTCCGCCCATGAAGATCGGCTGGGTGACTGTCACCCCTCCGGCGAAGATGTTGTGGAGGTCCGGGTGGAGCGCGTTGTCGAGTTCCTGGCCCAGTGCGTTGATGGCCTGTGACAGGTCGGCCTGCGACATTGTTCCGAGGACTGTCTGCCACATCGGGCTCTTCATGTATTCCATCGCGGCCTGCGGATTCGAGGTGATGGCTGTCATGAGTCCCTGTGTGAATGCCTGCATCTGGCCCTGAAGGGACGTTCCCATGTTCTGCAGCATCATGGACGTCTCGTCGCCGACGAGTGCAATGCCATCATGATTATAGATGTAGGTTCCTGTTCCCGAGATGTTCGGCATGTAGTTGGCTGCTGCGATCCTGCGGTCGTAGCCTGCCATCTCGATCTTGGTCCTTGCCTGTTTCAGACCACGGTCGTTGGCGATGGCGAGTTCCCTGCATTGCTCCAGGGTCAGCGTCTCCTGCGCCTTCAGAGGCAGCGTTGTGGAAAGGGCGATGGCAGCTATTGCCATTCCGGTGATTATTTTTCCCATTTTGATACTTATTGTAATATTTTGTCCGTTGTAAAATCGTCGGTCTCTCTGCAAATCCGTTGCCATTATGAGCCTGATTTGACTGACGTTTAGTCGCATTTATTGTCAAAAGGGAGAAATAACGTTAAAAATGCAATTTTTGGCAGGTTTGCAGAAAAACGAATTATCTTATATTTTTGTCTGTACATAAAACAGAACGAAGAATGCAGAAAACTCTCCCGAACATCGGCTTGAAACAGATCCGGAAGCTTGTCCCGAGCCAGGATATCCTTGGCCTTGGCGACGACTTCTTCATGATTCATGTCAAGTACAACGAGAATCTTCAGCTCCTGAAGTATCCTTGCCGCTGCGATGCTTTCATCATGATGTTCTGCAATGCCGGTGAAGTCGAAGTCGAGATCAACCTCAATCACTACAATGTGATGGAAAACACGATGCTCGTAAGTGCACCTGGAAACCTGATACGTGTCGTCCCGGTCGAG
>JAGHSC010000185.1 GCA_018066065.1 Candidatus Cryptobacteroides faecihippi | reverse complement strand
ATTGGCTGGATCGTACTCCGCCTATTTAAGAGGCATTGATTCGATTACCTTGGTGTTGACGGCCTTGGGCTTGGCCTCATCCATCTTGATCACTTTCCTGTCATAGGTCATAAGGCCATTGACTTCGCCTTCGACGTCAGTGGTCTGGGTGTAGACTGCAGCTGATACGCCCTGCTTCACAAGGCCGATGAGCTGATCCGCGAACTTCGCATATTCAGCGAAGACCTCGTCTCCATTCTTGTACTGGACATAGCCCCAGTTGCGGTCTGTCTGCCAGAGATGTCCCTCGAGAGGCAGGCCGATTCCGCCGTATTCTCCAAGGACGCAGATCATTGCAGGATCCCACTGATACATTGCCGGGTAAGGGTAATGATGGTTGTCAAGGACATCGCCGCATCCAGGCACCCAGTTGCCGCCTGATGACATGTTGATGAGCCTTGAGGCATCCTTGGCGCGGGTGAAGGCAACGACGTCGCGGGTGTCGAACTGACCCCACGCCTCGTTGAAAGGAACCCACATGACGATGCACTGGAACTTCATGAGCTGGTCCATGATCTCGCCCCACTCCTTGTAATAGTTGGCCTTGGCCTTTGCGGAGACAGGATAGTCGGTTCCCTCATCGTAGTTGCGTGTGCCCCAGATGTTGAGGTGGTTGTCAGCGAAGCATGGCATGTCCTGCCAGACCATGATTCCGATCTGGTCGCAGTAGTAGAACCAGCGTGAAGGCTCGACCTTGATGTGCTTGCGGATCATGTTGAATCCGAAGTCCTTGGTCTTCTGGATGTCGAACTTGAGAGCCTCGTCGGTAGGTGCGGTGTAGAGTCCGTCCGGCCACCATCCCTGATCGAGCGGTCCGAAATGGAAGATGCCTGTGCCGTTGAGGCCGCAGAGCTTGGTGTTTCCGTTCTTTACATAGACTGAAACTTCCCTCATTGCAGTGTAGCCATCGATGCTGTCGATGACCTTGCCGTTCCTGAGGACAGAGATCCTGAGCCCGTAGAGGTAAGGAGATTCCGGAGACCAGAGCTTGGCATCGGAAACCGGCACGGTCACAGTACCGCCAGGGACACCGACTGCGCTGGAGATCTCCTTGGCAGAAGAACCTTCCGTGCAGTAGCCGATCCCACCTTCGAGGACAGCGACCTTGACGACATCGCCTTCCTGCGTGCCCTCGGTGCAGACCTTCACGTCAAGCGTGCCGGCCTTGATGTCTGAAGTCGGGAGATAGTCCACGATGCGGGTCTTTGCAACCGGCTCCATCCAGACACTCTGCCAGATGCCGGAAACTGCTGTGTACCAGATACCGTGAGGATTGGAGATCTGCTTTCCACATGGCTGGAAATCGTTGTTGGTAGAGTCCTGAACCTTCACGACAAGCGTGTTGGCTCCGCTCTTGAGATAAGGGGTGACATCAAAGGAGAAGTGGGTGTAGCCACCTGTGTGGGTGCCCACCTGGACATCATTGACGAAGACGTCTGCTCTCCAGTCCACAGCCTCGAAGTTCAGCATGAGTCGCTTTCCCTTCCATGCTGAAGGAACGGTGAACGAAGTCTTGTACCAAAGTGCATCCTCAGCGGTAAGGGTCCTGCCCACTCCGGAAAGTGCGGATTCAACTGCAAACGGAACGAGGATGCTGCCGTCGAAGCTCTGAGGGCAAGAGGTGTTCTTTGGAGTGATTGAATATTCCCAAAGGCCATTGAGCGACTTCCAGTCCTGGCGTACCATCTGAGGACGCGGGTACTCTGGATGAGCGTTTGAAGGGGACACTTCCTCAGCCCAAGGAGTCATGATTCTGTCACCCGCAGGCGACCACTGCTGTGCCGAGGCAGAAGAAACTACGGCGAAGAGAGCCGCAAAGAATGTGATTATTCTACTAGTCATAGTGTTGATGTTTGTCTTACAGCCCGGAGGCTTCCTTCACAAAGATACTCAAAAGAGAAGCTTAACTCAAAAAATAAGCACACCATTATAATTTATTCACTAAATTTGTGTGACACGAAACAACTAACAGATTAGACGGAACATGATATCATTCGTCATCAGCATCCTGGCCCTGCTCTGCGGCTATTTCCTCTACGGAAAGCTGATATCCAAGGTCTTCCAGCCAAACGACTCTCGCCCCACACCAGCAATCACCCATGCCGACGGAATCGACTTCGTGCCGATGCCGACATGGAAAGTGTTCATGATCCAGTTCCTCAACATCGCAGGAACGGGACCGATCTTCGGAGCGATCATGGGAGCCAAGTTCGGACCCGCAGCCTACCTCTGGATCGTCTTCGGCTGCATCTTCGCAGGTGCCGTGCATGACTACCTCTCAGGCATGCTCTCGATCCGCCACGCCGGAGGAGGCCTTCCAGAGATAATCGGAACCTATCTCGGCAGAGGCACCAAGAGGGTCATGCTTGTGATCACACTCGTACTGCTGATCCTCGTGGGAGCCGTGTTCACCTACAGCCCGGCCATCATCCTTGGCAACATGACCGGAGACGGAAGCACAAGTTCCATGATGATCTGGGCCGTGATCATCTTCGTCTACTACATCATCGCCACCATGCTCCCGATCGACAAGATCATCGGAAAGATCTACCCGGTCTTCGCATTCGCACTGATCTTCATGGCCGTGGCAATGATGGTCGGCCTCTTCATCAAGTGGCCTTCAATACCTGAGCTCTGGGACGGCCTGGCCAACAGAGGGCCATCGGTGGGTCTTGAAGGACAGCCGATCCTCCCATGCCTGTTCATCACCATCGCATGTGGAGCCATCAGCGGATTCCACGCCACACAGAGCACGATGATGGCACGATGCATCAAGAAGGAAAGCCTTGGAAGGCCGGTCTTCTACGGATCCATGATCACCGAAGGAATGGTTGCCCTTGTCTGGGCCGCAGTCTCGTCGTATTTCTTCTTTGACGGAGGAGCAGCCGAAGTCGGCTCCGACCTCTCCGCCTCAGCGCCGGCGATCGTTACGGCTGTCTCCAAGAAATGGCTTGGCGTGGCCGGCGGAGTGCTTGCCGTCCTCGGCGTTGTGGCAGCCCCGATCACCAGCGGAGACACAGCGCTCAGAAGCGCCAGGATGATTGTCTCCGACTTCCTCCACCTCGACCAGGCTCCCGTACGCAACAGGCTCATCGTCAGCATCCCGCTGTTCATAGCAGCCGCTCTCATGCTGTGGTTCAACATCAGCGACAAGGATGGCTTCAACACAATCTGGAAATACTTCGGATGGACGAACCAGGTCCTTTCCGTCTTTACCCTCTGGGCTCTTACAGTGTTCCTCTCAAAGAGGAGAAAGGGCATGAGGTATCTCTTCACACTCATCCCTGCCTCGTTCATGACATCAGTGTGCTGCACATTCATACTCGTCGACAAGGTAGGTTTCGGCATCAACGCTGCTGCAGCGCCATGGCTCGCACTCGGATTCTTCTCCGTGTCGGTGGCCTTGTTCGGCGTCTACAGGATCAGGAAAAGCTTGAAGAAGAAAAACATCTAAATTCACCGATATGTTCGATTCAACCAACGGGCTCTGGATAGCCCACTGCGCAGACGGTCCACTCTCCATCAACGGAAAGATGGCAAACAGGCACGGCCTCGTGGCCGGAGCCACAGGTACCGGAAAGACCGTCACCCTCCAGGTCATGGCTGAAAGTTTCTGCCAGGCCGGTGTTCCATGCTTCATGGCAGACATGAAGGGAGACCTTTCGGGAATATCCCAGGCCGGTCGCCTCAGCGGGTTCATCGAGAAGAGAATCCCGGAGTTCGGAATGGAAACTCCTACCTTCCAGAGCTGTCCAGTGCGCTTCTACGACGTGTTCGGCGAGCAGGGACATCCTATGAGATGCACCATCTCACAGATGGGGCCTCAGCTTCTGTCAAGGATCCTCGGGCTGAATGACACACAGGAAGGAGTGCTCAACATCCTCTTCAGGATCGCTGACGAGAGAGGACTTCTCCTGATCGACATCAAGGACCTCAGGTCAATGCTCAACTATGTCTCCGAGCATGCATCGGAGTACACATCCACCTACGGAAACATCGCCGCCGCATCGATCGGAGCCATCCAGAGATCGCTCCTCACACTCGAGAACGAAGGAGCCGGCTCATTCTTCGGAGAGCCATCATTCGACATCTTCGACCTCCTCGCCACAGAGGGAGGCAAGGGTGTGATGAATGTCCTGGCAGCGGACAAGCTCATGATGAAGCCTAAGGTCTACTCAACCTTCCTCCTCTGGCTCCTTTCCGAGCTCTATTCAACCCTTCCGGAGGTTGGCGACATGGACCTTCCAAGACTCATCTTCTTCTTCGACGAAGCCCACATGCTCTTCGACGACACCACCAAGGCCCTGACCGACAAGATCGAGCAGGTCATCAGACTCATCCGAAGCAAGGGTGTCGGTGTCTACTTCGTCACCCAGAGCCCTACCGACATTCCTGAGAACATCCTCGGCCAGCTCGGAAACCGCGTCCAGCACGCACTCAGGGCCTACACCCCGAAGGATCAGAAAGCCGTCAAGGTGGCGGCAGAGACATTCAGGGCAAACCCTGGATTCAGCACAGCCGACGCAATCACGAATCTTGGAACCGGAGAGGCTCTTGTCTCATTCCTCGACGAGAAGGGTGCCCCATCAGTCGTACAGCAGGCAAAGATCCTCTTCCCTCTCAGCCAGATCGGTGCAATCGACGCATCACAGAGAAACCAGATCATCAACTGCTCCAAGGTCTACGGCAAGTACGACAAGGCAATCGACCGTGAGAGCGCCTTCGAAGTCCTCCTCGCAGAAAAGGAGAAGCAGCTGAAGGAAGAAGAGAAGGCCAGGGAGGAAGCAGAGAAGGAAAAGGAGAAAGCCAAGTCCCAGAAGTCCTCAAAGAGCGGCAACGGAATGCTCGGCAAGGTCGCAAAGGCAGTCGTGACAGCAGTCACCGCAACGGTTGCCACATCTCTCGGAACAGCCGTCTCCAACAAGGTCAGCGGCAAGAAGACCAAGGGCAAGTCCGTCAAGGACAGCGCCGGAAAGGTGGCAAAGAATGCCACCACAGCAGCGACCAGGACGATCACCAGGGAAATCACCAGGTCGATCCTCGGCAACCTCGTGAAATAAAAAAAGGGCCTCGAAAGCCCTTAATCCTTTGCAAAGAAAGAGAAGTGGACACGACCGTACCGCTTCTCTTTCTTGAAATAGCGGTGATCCTTGAAGGAATGCTCATCCCCATGCTCGAGGATGAAATAGTTGCCCGGGTAGAGTATGTCCTGGGCAAAGACCTTGTCCGGAATGGTCTCGAGTGAATCCAGGGCATAAGGCGGATCTGCAAAGATCAGATCGAACTTCTCATGGCAGATAGGAAGGAAATCGAAGACATTGTCCCTCACCATCGTCACATTGTCAAGGCCAAGCCTGGCTGCCTCCTTCTTGATGAACGAAGCGTTCTCGCGTGCCATCTCAACCGAATAGACCCTGGCAGCTCCCCTGGACGCAAATTCAAAGGCAACCGCACCGGTACCACCGAAAAGGTCAAGCACCTTCAGGT
>JAGHSC010000210.1 GCA_018066065.1 Candidatus Cryptobacteroides faecihippi | reverse complement strand
TGTCATTACCGCGACATCGAAGGATAACACCAGTGCCAGGGCCAGGTGTACGATCGTCATCAGGGACAATACCGTCAATCCGGGCAACTCGGAGGGTGTAGGTTTCATTGATTGGAACTAGTTTTAGATTAAACTTTATAGATGAAAAGAATTTTTATTGCGTTTGCAGTGCTTGCCGCTGCATGCTCATGCTCAGGTCCTTCAAGCGTGAAGGATGTTGCAAAGAAGGTTTCAGATCCTGTCTTCCGCACCTACTGTGTTGCGAAGATGGACCTCGATGGAGACAAGGCAATCTCCATGGCGGAAGCTGATTCGATAAGGACCATGGATGTTTCCGGCCTGAATATCAAATCACTCAAGGGAATCGAGTACTTCAAGTCCCTCAAGTCGCTGGACTGCTCACAGACACAGGTTAAGTCCCTTGTGCTGGACAATCCATCCCTCGAGATCCTCAAGTGCGAGAAGAACGAGGCGCTCGTCAAGCTTGATGTTGCCAAGTGCCCTTCACTCGGGTTCATCTACGCCTCTCACACTGGCATCAAGGAACTTGATCTCTCTGCCCAGCAGAACCTCTACCGTCTCTGGGTCGACAACACTCCAATCAAGACTCTTGGGATCTCTTCATGCCAGAAACTCAACAACCTCAATGTCGAGAGCTGCGAGAACCTTAAGGAACTTACTCTCTCTCCTTCCGTCAATCGCGACATGCTTTATGTCATAAAGGACGATGGATTAGTCGTAAAATAGTGAATGGGAGGATTTTCTTTTTGCCAAATGAAATATTTTCTGTATTTTTACGGGACTTTCGAAGAATAGTTTTTTAAATTATCATTTAATACCATGAAACGTATTTTTTCAGTTATTGCAAGCCTCGTTCTCGTTGCTTCCATGGCAAGCGCTCAGAACGATGACTTCAAGGGTTATTGGTTCCTCCAGCTCCAGGGTGGTGCTGCTCACACTGTAGGTGAGACTGAGTTCTCAAAGCTTATCTCTCCTTCTGCAGCTCTCTCTCTTGGCTACCAGTTCACTCCAGTGATCGGTGCAAGACTCAATGCCAACGGCTGGCAGGGCAAGGGCGCTATCGCTAACGGTCGCGGCGCTTCTGAGCTTTACAAGTACAACTACGCTGAGTGCGGTCTCGACGTTATGGCTGACCTCGCTTCAATGTTCGCTGGCTACAAGTCAACCCGTACCCTCAACCCTTACATCTTCGCAGGTGTAGGTGCAAACTATGCATTCAACAACGATGAGGCTAACGCTGTCTCTCAGCTCTTCCCTGCAAAGGACAACTACCTTTGGGACGGCGGCAAGCTCCTCGGCGCTCTCAGGGCAGGTCTCGGTATGAACATCCGTCTCTCTGACTGCATCGCAATCAATCTCGAGGGCAACTCAAGCTTCATCGGTGACCACTTCAACTCAAAGAAGGGTTCAAAGGCTGACTTCCAGCCTAAGGCTCTTGCAGGTCTTACCTTCAGCTTCGGTAAGGCTAAGCCAGCTCCAGCTCCAGTTGTCATCCCAGCTCCAGCTCCAGCTCCTCAGCCAGAACCAGAGCCAGTTGTTGAGCAGCCAGTTGTCGAGCCTGTATTCGAGTCACTCACCCGCAACGTCCTCTTCATCATCGACAAGTGGGACATCCGTGACTGCGAGCAGATCAAGATCGACGAGGTTGTCGAGGCTCTCAAGGCTCATCCTGACACCAAGGTCCGCGTCTCTGGTTATGCTGACAAGGCTACCGGTACCGCAAAGAGAAACCTCTTCCTCTCTCAGAAGCGTTCTGAGGTCGTAGCTGCTGCCATCATGGCTGCCGGTATCGATCAGGACAGAATCATCACTGAGTACTTCGGTGACACTGTCAACCCATTCGAGACTCCAGAGGAGAACCGTGTTTCTGTCTGCCTCGTGAAGTAATTCGAAAACAATTACAAATGATAGAAGGTTCGGCATCCACAATGCCGGACCTTTTTCGTTTTGTCCCATTTTTTTTGCTATTTTTACAAAATAATAATCATATCACTTACAGATGGCAGAGAACGTTGGCTATATTTCGCAGGTGATCGGACCTGTTGTCGATGTCCATTTCGATGGAGTCACTGACACAACCGGTCTACCGTGCATCCATGAGTCCCTGAATGTTGACAGAGGAGAAGGAAAGAAACCATTGGTCATTGAAGTCCAGCAGCACATCGGAGAGGATACCGTGCGCTGTGTCGCAATGGACTCGACGGATGGACTCAAGAGAGGGCTCAAGGTTGTGACCACCGGCGCCCCTATCTCCATGCCTACCGGAGGACAGATCCGTGGACGAGTCATGAATGTGATCGGCGATTCGATCGACGGCCTTGGAGACCTGAATCCCGCCAATTCCCTGCCTATCCACAGAGAACCGCCTAAGTTCGAGGATCTCAAGACTTCCCAGGAGGTACTCTACACTGGAATCAAGGTCATCGACCTGCTTGAACCTTATCTCAAGGGAGGAAAGATCGGCCTCCTCGGCGGCGCCGGAGTCGGCAAGACTGTCCTTATCAAGGAGCTTATCAACAACATCGCCAAGAAACATAATGGATTCTCGATCTTTGCCGGTGTCGGCGAGCGTACCAGGGAAGGAAACGACCTTCTGCGCGAGATGATCGAATCCGGTGTCATCAAGTACGGTGATGAATTCCTCAAGAGCATGGAGGAAGGTCACTGGGATCTTTCCAAGGTCGACAAGGACGAACTTGCCAAGTCTCAGGTTGCGATGGTCTTCGGCCAGATGAACGAACCTCCTGGAGCACGTTCTTCAGTGGCTCTCTCCGGCCTTACCCTTGCCGAGTCCTTCCGCGACAGCGACACTGGCGAAGGACCTAGGGACATCCTCTTCTTCATCTACAACATCTTCAGGTTCACCCAGGCTGGATCGGAGGTCTCTGCCCTCCTCGGCCGAATGCCTTCTGCCGTGGGCTATCAGCCTACCCTGGCAACGGAGATGGGCCAGATGCAGGAGCGAATCACTTCCACCAAGAATGGATCCATCACGTCGGTCCAGGCTGTCTATGTGCCTGCCGATGACTTGACCGACCCTGCCCCTGCGACAACATTCTCGCATCTCGATGCAACGACCGTGCTCAGCCGAAAGATCACTGAGCTTGGAATCTATCCTGCCGTGGACCCTCTCGAGTCAACCTCCAGGATTCTCGATCCGAATGTCGTCGGCCAGGCTCATTACGAGACTGCCCAGCGAGTCAAGCAGATCCTCCAGAAGAACAAGGAACTCCAGGACATAATCGCGATCCTGGGAATGGATGAACTTTCCGACGAGGACAAGCAGACCGTAAACCGCGCACGCCGTGTGCAGCGATTCCTCTCCCAGCCATTCTCGGTTGCGGAGCAGTTCACCGGTGTTCCCGGCGTCATGGTGGACATCCAGGACACCATCGATGGATTCCGCAGGATCCTCGATGGTGAAGTCGACTATCTTCCTGAGCAGGCATTCCTCAATGTCGGAACGCTTGACCAGGCAATCAAGAAAGGCGAGGAGATCCTCGCGCAGGCACGATAAAAGATGGCAGACTCAGCGCTTCCGATACTTCTCGACGTCATCAGTCCCGAGACAACACTCGTCCACCAGATGGTGGAAAGTGTCGAGCTTCCGGGCACGAAGGGCCGTTTCGTGATCCTCCGCAGCCATGCCCCGCTCGTCTCCTCCCTGGAGAAGGGCGAGATACGCTACTCCTGTGGCGGTGAAAAGGTCGAGACGCTGGCAATTGCCTCCGGTTTTGTGGAAGTTTGTGACAACAAGGTGACCGCATGTGTAGAAATCTGATGAAGAAGCTCTTCGCCATATTCCTTTGCATATTCATTCCTCTGTCGCTCTGTGCGGAGGAGGGAGGCGCATTCGACATGGACGAGTACCTCTATGGCCATGTCAGGGATGCCTATGACTGGCACATCACCACCATCAATGGCCACCACATCAGCATCCCGCTTCCAGTGATCGTCATCAGCAAGCAGGGAAACGGATTCCACTGCTTCAGCTCGAAGCATCTCGAGGAGGGCGAGGAATATGCGGGGTTCCACATTGCGGGGGACTCAAGCACCTTTGCCCACAAGATCGTGGAGACGGCTCCTGACGGAAGTGAGATCAGGCCGTGGGACTTTTCCATCACGAAGAACGTCTTCGGAATGATCATCAACTGCTCGCTGCTGCTCCTGCTCATTCTCGGAGCGGCCAGGTGGTACCGCAGGCACGATGCAAGGGAAGAAGCCCCTACGGGTCTTGCCGGACTTGTGGAGATGCTTGTGACAATGGTCGAGGATGACATCATCAAGGACTGCGTCGGAGAGGACTACAAGAGATACTCGCCGTATCTTCTCACCGCTTTCTTCTTCATCTTCATCAACAACCTGATGGGTATCGTCCCGTTCTTCCCGGGAGGTGCGAACATCACCGGAAACATCGCGGTGACCCTGGTCCTCGCGCTGTTCACCTTCTTCACCGTCAACATCTTCGGCAACAAGCACTACTGGAAGGACATCCTTTGGCCTGAGGTCCCGACCTGGCTCAAGGTCCCGCTCCCTCTGATGCCGCTGATCGAGATAATCGGCATGTTCACCAAGCCTTTCAGCCTGATGGTCAGGCTCTTTGCCAACATCCTTGCAGGCCATTTCATGATCCTCGGTGTCGTGGCTGTGGTCTTCCTCACTGCCGAGCTCGGAACCGCGCTCAATGCCGGCCTGAGTGTCGTTGCAGTCATCCTCGGAGTCTTCATGGACTGCCTCGAACTTCTCGTGGCGTTCATCCAGGCCTACGTCTTCACCATGCTTTCTGCAGTCTTCATCGGACTCTCAAGGCAGCATCCGGAAACAGAATAACAACATAAAAATCCAATAACATGTTACTTTCAATCTTACTTCAGGCAGGGATCTCCCTCAATGTCCTCGGAAAGGCACTCGGTGCCGGACTCGCTGCTCTTGCAGCTGCAATCGGTATCGGCAAGATCGGTCAGAGCTCTCTCGAGGCAGGTTCACGCCAGCCAGAGCAGGCAGGTCACTACAGAATGACCGCGATCATCGTCGGCGCTCTCATCGAAGGAGCCTGTCTTTTCGCAATTGTTGTCTGTCTTATCGCTAAGTAGCAATGTCCCTGATCACTCCTGATTTTGGACTGCTTGTCTGGATGACGCTGATCTTCGGCATCGTCTTCTTCGTGCTTGCCAAGTGGGGCTTCCCGATGATCACCGGCTCGGTCCGTGAAAGGGCCGAGAGGATCAATGCCTCGATCAAGGCAGCCAAGGAGGCTGAGGAAAGGCTTCAGAATCTTGCCAAGGAACAGTCCGAGATGATTGAGGAGGCTCGCAGGGAACAGGCCAGGATCCTTAAGGAGACTTCTGCCTCGCGTGATGCAATGATCGAGAATGCTAAGTCTCAGGCTCAGGAAGAGGCTTCCAAGATCATTTCCCAGGCGAGGAAGCAGATCGATGCGGAAAAGGAGAGTGCACTCAGCGACATCCGCAAGGAGGTTGCCATGCTCTCTGTCAGCATTGCCGAGAAGGTTCTCAGGAAGGATCTTGCCGATGATTCTGAACAGGCGCGGCTGATTTCCGCACTTGTGGATGAAATGGCATCGGAGAAAGGGTCTGACACCACAAAGTCTGTCTGATGAACGAAGGCATCATTGCATCCCGCTATGCTGCGGCTTTCTTCCAGCTGGTCCGTGAAACCGGGTCAGGGGAGAGGACCGTCTCTCAGGTGGAGACCTTGATCAAGGCCTTCAGTGAGGTGCCCGGCCTCAAGGCTGCGGTCACGGACCAGGCTGCGGTATCCCCATCCCGCAAGATCGCTCTTCTCGAGGCGGCTCTTGGAGAGTCCCCGATGGAGGAAGATCTCCGGAGATTCATCAACCTTCTCATCACCAACAAGCGCATCGGACTCGTGGCCGATGCATTCAGAAGTTTCGTCCTGACGTACTACCGGTCCATAGGTGTCCGCAAGGGTGTCCTGAAGGTGGCTGCTGTCAATGAAGGCACGCAGAACCTTGTCTCGGATCTCAGGAAACTGCTTGAGTCCGACGGAATCACCCTTGAGATAGAAGTCCGTGAGGATCCCGGGCTGATCGGAGGCTTTGTCTTCGACCTCGATGACAGCATCCTGGATGCCAGCGTGGCCCACCAGCTTGCGAAGATCCGCAAGCATTACGTCGAACACAACAGATTATTGATCTAACAATGGCGCAGAACAACATATTGAAACCAAGCGAGATTTCCCAGGTGCTGCTTCAACAGCTCAAGGAGGTCGACACTTCACTTCATTTCGAGGAGATCGGAAAGGTCCTCCAGGTGAGTGACGGCGTCGCCAGGATGTACGGTCTTGTCAATGCAGAGGCCGGCGAGCTGCTCGAGTTCGAGAGCGGTGTCATGGGAGTCGTGATGAACCTTGAACAGGACAACGTTGGAGCCGTGCTCCTCGGCCCGACCGATGAGGTCAAGGAAGGAATGACCGTACGCAGGACCGGAAGGATCGCGTCCATCAATGTCGGCGAGCAGATGCTTGGCCGCGTGGTGGATCCGCTCGGCAATCCTCTTGATGGTCAGGGAATCATCGGGGGCGACCTGACCGAAATGCCTCTGGAGCGCAAGGCTCCGGGTGTAATCTATCGCCAGCCTGTCACCGAGCCTCTCCAGACCGGTCTCAAGGCCATCGATGCGATGATCCCGATCGGCCGCGGACAGCGAGAGCTGATCATCGGTGACCGACAGACCGGCAAGACCGCCATTGCAATCGACACGATCATCAATCAGAGAGAGAATTACGAGGCAGGCAATCCTGTCTACTGCATCTATGTGGCTGTCGGACAGAAGGGTTCGACCGTGGCCAACATCGTGGAGACCCTTCGCGCCAAGGGAGCGATGGACTACACAATCGTTGTCGCTGCCACTGCCGCAGACCCTGCAGCGCTGCAGTATTTCGCTCCGTTTGCAGGTGCTGCGATCGGAGAGTATTTCCGTGACACGGGACGTGCTGCCCTCGTTGTCTACGACGACCTTTCGAAGCAGGCTGTGGCCTACCGAGAGGTGTCCCTTATCCTTCGCCGTCCTTCAGGACGCGAGGCTTACCCTGGAGATGTCTTCTATCTCCACTCAAGGCTTCTCGAAAGGGCTGCCAAGATCATCGACCAGCAGGAAGTCGCCGAGCAGATGAATGACCTTCCAGACTCCCTCAAGGGAAAGGTCAAGGCCGGTGGATCCCTTACGGCTCTCCCTATCATCGAGACCCAGGCCGGAGACGTTTCGGCCTACATCCCTACCAATGTGATCTCCATCACCGACGGCCAGATCTACCTTGAGTCATCCCTCTTCAACCAGGGACAGCGTCCTGCCATCAATGTCGGTATCTCGGTTTCCCGAGTCGGTGGCGCCGCCCAGGTCAAGTCGATGAAGAAGGTTGCCGGTACCCTGAAGATCGACCAGGCCCAGTTCAATGAGCTCGAATCATTCTCGAAGTTCAGCTCGGACATGGACAAGGTCACTGCCATGGCCATCGACAAGGGTAGGAAGAACAACAAGCTTCTCATCCAGCCTCAGTACTCGCCGATGTCTGTCGGAGAGCAGGTTGCGATCCTCTACTGCGGCACGCATGCGCTCATGAGCTCGATCGCTACCGAGCAGGTGCCAGAGTTCCAGGCTATGTTCCTGGACAGGATGAAGGCTGGCCATCAGGATGTCCTCGACCTTCTTGCCAAGGG
>JAGHSC010000242.1 GCA_018066065.1 Candidatus Cryptobacteroides faecihippi | reverse complement strand
GCATGAAGGATTTCATGAAGTTGAACATCTCCTCATCCTCGATGAACAGGCTCTCCACATAGAACAGCTTTGCCCCGTCGAGGCTGGCACCATTTTCAATGGCGGTCTGACGCATCATCCTGAAGTTTCTCAGATACTCGAATCCGCGTCCCTTCGAGCGTACCAGTGAGCCCTGTCTCTGCCTGTAGTGGTAGTATGGTCCCCTGAAGGCATGCACGTGGCCGGCCAGCAGGTTGCAGACTCCTGCGAAATAGACGTCCTCTCCTCCGAACATGACTTCCGGGAAGCGGATGTGGCAGGATTCGATGTAGTCCCTGCGGTAGATGCTGGCCCAGACGACAGGAGGGAAAAGCCTCTGCATCGTGGTGGAAGGGATGTCGCCACCTTCTTCCGGGACCCAGTCGAAGCTGCTGAATGCCTGCTTCCCTGTGCCCTCATGCTCCATGATGTAGTTGATGTCCGTGGCCACCATCGCTCCGCTGCCCTCGATTCTTTCGACAAGGCTGCCGATGTGGTCCCTGTCGATCCAGTCGTCGGAGTCGATGAAGAATATGTACTTTCCGGTTGCCGCATCGAGTCCCTTGTTCCTTGCGTTCGACACACCTGCGTTCTGCGGAAGGTCGATGAGCTTGATCCTTACATCCTCGATGGCGTGATGACGGATGATGTCGGCCGATCCGTCGGTCGAGCAGTCGTTCACGCAGATGATCTCCATGTCGCGGAAGAGCTGTGTGCACACGCTCTCCAGGCATTTGGCAAGGTCTTTCTCCGTGTTGTACACAGGAATGATCACGGACACGGCTGGATTCTTCTTGATGCTCATCCTGATTCTTGTCTGGTATCTGACGTAAGGGTATTTCCCGATTCTGGAATAATAGTCATCCACGGTCGCGGCATCCATGATCGACTTCATGACGAAGTGGTTGAAATCCGAGACGTAGACTCCGGACTTGCTGATGTAGCCTTCGATCGACCTGAGATACTCCTTGAGAGCATCCAGCTCTTCCTGGTCCGAGATCTCTGTGTAGAGCATCGGGCAGAACAGCTTCAGCCTGAAATCCTTGTCGTAGATCCTGTCTCCGAAGTAGTCCCTGAGGGCAGAGAAGCACCTCACGTAGGCGATGTTCTTCCTCTTCCTGGAGTCCATGATGCTGCCCGGGCGGGCAACGTAGTGGTAGTTCGGTCCGCTGTAGGCGAACACCTTTCCGGCGTAGAAGTGCACGACCCTGTGGAAGAACTCGTCCTCGTGGAAATAGTCGTCCTTGTGCTCGAACACCTGCGCCTGGAAACGTACGTTGTTCTCACGGATCAGCGATCCTCGGTAAAGATGGGCATAGACGAGGCAGACTGTGCTTTCTGCGGCGTAGAGGTTGTCGAGATATTCACCTTCCGGGAGCTGCCTTGTGTAGATGGAGCCTTTGTAGAGATGGGTTCCCTTCTCCTCTTCCCTGAGTACATGGTTGTTCAGGAGGATGTCTGCGTCGTGGCTCTCGGCCATGCTGACCATCGACTCGAAGTAGTCAGGGTCGATGTAGTCGTCGCTGTCCAGGAATCCGATGTACTCTCCCGTGGCCCTGTCCAGTCCGGCATTCCTTGCGATTGCCGGCCCCTGGTTCTCCTGGTCGATCACGATGATCCTGCTGTCCTGCGCGGCGTGCTTCCTGATCTTCTCCAGGGACCCATCCGGAGAGCCGTCGTTGATGCAGATGATCTCGATGTCCCTCAGCGTCTGAGTGCGCAGGCTTTCGAGACATGCGTCAATGTAGGGCTCGGACTTGTAGACAGGAATTATGACTGATAGCTTTGGAACTGACATCGTGCGGGTTTGTTTTCGATTCTGAATAAGAACCAAAAATAATAAAAATGTTTGAAATCTGACATATCAATCACTTCCAATGGCGAGTCAAATTTTTTTGCATATATTTGCACTATGTTATGTAACACCCGTTAGTTATTATGCCAAGAAAAGCTCGCTTCTCGAGGGAAGACATCATCGCCGCAGGACTCAGGATCGTCAGGGAAAGTGGATCCGACGCTGTCAGCGCCAGGTCTCTGGGCAGGGAACTCGGTACTTCATCCAGTCCGATGTTCACAATGTTCAAGGATATGAAGGAAATCCAGGAAGGAATCTGGAAGGCAGCCGAAAAGGTGTTTTCCGACCGCATGGCGGGCGTCACCGGCTATTTCCCTGCCTTCAAGGAATTCGGGATGAGACTCGTCTCGTTCGCAAAGGATGAACCGAACCTTTTCCAGATGCTTTTCATGGGCAAGGAATCCCGTCCCGAAATTGCCGAGACCATCGCCAAGACGTGTCTCGTCGATGCCGACCAGGGCTATGGGCTGACGGAGCCTCAGGCAGAGCTGCTCTTCAGGCTCATGTGGCCTGTCGCATGCGGCATCGCCGCAATCTGTGTGAAGCATCCTGAGAGATTCTCTGAAGAGCTCACCGGAGAGACCCTCTCCTACCACTTCTCCGGAATCATGTCCATCATCAAGTCTGGAAGGGCAGTCGAGAACGTGAAGCCTCACCTTGCATGAATATTCCCATAATCAACCTGTTCCCATGAATTTCACCGAATACTTCCTTGCCTACTGGCATGTATGGCTCACTGAAGCTGCTGTCCTGACCCTGGCTGCTGCAATCATCTTCACCCAGTGGCGAAGGATCTCCAAGATGGCCGTCTCGCACATGATGTCATGTGCCCTTGTGATCTGGCTGGCTGGCGTGGCACTCTATTCCATCGGATTCGCCTACGAGGGCTCCGGAAAGTCCCTCGTCGCATTCTTCCTTCGTTCGGCACAGGCCTCCCTGGAGATGTTCATCTCCGAGAACGAGCTCATCGAAGTCTCTCCCTACTACAAGGAGAATGCTCTGTACATGGGAATATTCGCATTGGTTCACTTCTGTGCGCTCATGCTCAGTGCGATGCTCATCCTGAACACGATAGGCTTCCGCCTGAAGCACTTCTTCCTCGTGTCCATGGAGGCCTTGACTTCCAAGAAGGATGTCACCACCTTCGTTTTCTGGGGTTTCAGCGACCAGAGCATCTGCATGGCCAGGGACATCCGCTCCAGGCATCCGGATGCGAGGCTGGTCTTCATCCGCTCGACCGGAGACATCGAGACATCCGAAAAGATCGAAGTGTCCGAGATGGTAAACACATGGAACTCGCAGAACAAGTCACTGAACACGATCAGGATCGTTGATTCCATCGAGGACGCCCTCGTCGTCTACACTTCCGTGGACATCAAGGGAATCAATGAGACCGAGGACATACTCGAATCTCTCCGCCTGTCCAACCTTCGCAGGATCCTGGACAGGACGACAGAGATAAACTACATGGTCTTCACCCATGACCAGGGATTCAATGCCAAGCTTGGCTCCCTGTTCTTCATGGACAGGAGGATCTCCAGGGCACCTGGCAAGAAGGTCAGCATCTACACCCTTTCATCCCATGGCGGGAAGAACCGCATCCTTGAGGAGTACATCATGCTTTCGAGGAGTGATGCGAACGCTCCGAGATGGACCCTTGTGGACCAGTCCTTCCTGTCCGTCGAAGCCCTGAAGTCCATCCCGGCATGCCATCCGGTCATGAGCATCCATGCCGATGACATCCGCAACGGTGCCGTCGACTCATCATTCATGGCGCTGGTCGTCGGATTCGGCGAGACCGGCATCGAGATGTACAAGTACCTCTACGAATTCGGTTCCTTCATCGGCTCTGACGGCACCCCGGCGAAGAAGAAGATCATCATTGCGGACAAGGACATCGACAGGATCGCCGGTCCGATGTGCATTTCCTCCCCAGGGATCTTCCACACCGACAGCGTCGAGCTTGTGGCTCACAATCCTGGGACCGTCGAATTCTGGCGTGCAGTGCGCCAGTATGCAGACAGGATAAACTGCATCTGTGTCTCCTTGGGAGATGACGTTCTGGACATCGACTTCACGATCGACATGTACCGTGCGATCCTTCAGTACTTCGTGGAAAGGCCTAAGGACATCAAGATCTTCCTCAGGATCTACTCTCACGACAACGAGGCCACCATCAGGCGCCTGGCAGACAACTACAACCGCCACCGCAATGAGACCGGAATAGAGATCATTCCTTTCGGAAGTGTCTCCGACGTTTTCAACTGCGATGTGATAATGCAGAATGACATGCTTGCCTCAGCCCGCACCTTCAACCATCGCTTCGACATGCTCAGGGGCAGGAACCTGGACTGCTCCGCCGATGAGGCCTGGGCAAGGGACTACAATGTGTCCAAGTACATGGAACGCTACAAGTCGACTCCTCTCGTCCTTGAGGAAATCACCCGAAGGGCTGTCCAATGCCATCTCGACACTCTCCACATCGGTACCATCCTCCGTCTTGCAGGCATCGACGCAGGGGACAGCGAGGCACTTTCCGACTTTGCGGCAATCGTTGAATCCAGGTCTGGCGACAGCACCTCGTATGCCGCGGCCACACCGGAGCAGCAGAAGCTTATGGACACCCTTGCCAGGACCGCCCATGCCCGCGTGCTTGCGTCCCACTGGCTCATGGGCTACAGGCCTACTGACTTCGAGACCCTTGAGAAGAATCCTGTGGATGCTGCAAGGCAGCGTCTCTCCCCATACATGAAACCATGGGAGGAGACATCGCAGGAAATCCGTCTCCAGGCCTACACCGTCGTCGACACCAGCATCCTCATCGCCCTTCAGCAGGCATCCTGGCCTGAGGACCGTTTGCTTTTAAAAAACACATATTCCGGCTTCTCAAGTTGCAGATGGTAAAACATTTTTACTATCTTTACTGAATATTGACAACAGATAGAATCCATGGCAAAATTCTCGGAGAAGATCGGATATGCGCTGGGAGATGCCGCTGCCGGTGGTATAACTTGGAAGGTGATGTCGATCGCCTTCCCTCTATTCTTCACGAACATCTTCGGACTCACGATCGCAGACACGGCGACCCTCATGCTGGTGGCCCGTCTTTTCGATGTCGTCACAGACCCTTTGATGGGTAGTCTCGCAGACCGCACACAGAGCCGCTGGGGCACCTATCGCCCATGGCTCATATTCGGAGCCATCCCTCTCGGGATCGTCTTTGCGCTGCTTCTCTACACGCCTGACTTCGGTCCAGTCGGGAAGCGCATCTGGGCCTATTCCACCTACCTTCTGATGATGGCTGTCTACACTGCCGTCAACGTGCCTTACGGCTCGCTGCTGGGCGTGATGACGGATGATGACAACGAGAAGAACCAGTTTTCGTCCTACAGGATGGTCGGAGCCTATGCAATGGGCTTCATCACCCTCCTGTCCTTCCCTTACCTTCAGAAGATGGTCGGGGGATCCGATGCCCACCAGTATGCCGTCCTCGGTGTCCTTCTCGGTGCCGTTGCAGCCCTCATGACCCTTGGATGCGGTCTCCTCACGAAGGAGCGCCTCAAGCCTGTGCGTGCGGAGAAGTTCTCTCTCCGTCCATTCGCAGACCTGTTCAGGAACAAGCCTTGGATCTACATCACCCTCATAGGAATCTGCTGCAACTTCTTCAACGGCTTCCGCTATGCCGTGGCCGGCTACATGCTGACCTACTGCCTCGGAGGGGAAGTGACAGTGAGCGGTCTGATCATCAACTACACTGTCTTCATGACCTTCGGAGAAGTCACCAGCATGATCGCCGGCGCAGTCTGCCCTGCCTTCACCAAGAAGGTCGGATCGAAGAAGGCTGCCTTTGCCTGGGCTTCAGTCATCTGCCTGGTGACATCCGTTGCCTTCTTCTTTGTCCCTATGGATCCTTCCTGGATGTGGCTGATGATCGTCATCGTCATCCTGACCTCCATCGGAATCGGTTTCTACTCTCCGCTGATGTGGTCGATGTACGCCGATGTCGCCGACTATGCGACCGAGAAGAACGGTACCTCTTCGACCGGCCTGATCTTCTCTTCCGGAACCATGGCCCAGAAGTTCGGTTCAGCAATCTCTGGAGCGCTTGTGGCCCTGCTCCTCGGTCTGGCCGGCTTTGTCTCAGGCTCCGACCCGGCAACCGGAGAGACAGTCATAACGATCACTGACGAGGAGTCGGTCCGCCACATGATCTGGGCCCTCTTCTCTGTCTTCCCTGCAATCATCGCCCTGATCATGCTCCTGCTTGTCAGGGCATTCCCAATCAAGAAATAACCCGATAACCTGTTGATGATGAAACTATTGAAAATCAGTAGTCTGGCTTTGCTGACACTTGCAGCCTGCTTTTCTCAGTCCTGTGGCGGACGGGATGTCTTCGAGGCATTGAACAAGCAAGCCGCCGAGGAGTATCTCGTGCCGATCCGCCCAGCCTCCGAAGGGCGCAACCCTTGCTGGAACGGCTATTCCAGGAAGTTCACCTTTGCCCCGGCCTTCGAAGTCGAGGCAATGGAAGGAGCGGCAAGCTATGAGTTCATCATCACACCACAGCCATCTTCATACTATCCCGAAGGCGTGAGCGCTTACTCGAAGTGGAGCTTCGTCTCCGAGGATCCATGTGCCGACCTTTCGCCTGTATGGGCATCGATCCCGCCTTCAAACGTCCATCTCGACATTCTTGCGAGGGACCGGGCAGGCAACCTGATCGACACTGTGTTCCAGAGGTCCTTCCTGAGGGATTTCCCTTTCCGCGGGCCTTACAGCGGCAATGTCAGGTCCTACAGGGAAGCTGCCGTGATGGCTGCCATGTATGTCCACCGGATGAAGGCAGTCCAGAGCTTCAGGGAATCCACGGAGCCCGACATGAGCTACGACCATTTCACCTATGCCAACAAGATTGTCGGAGGTCTCATCAGCATCGAGGCCAAGCTTGCACGCGAGGTCCCTTCGATGCGTGAAGAGGCCCTTCAGATTGCCCGCAATGCTGCCCGGTTCCTCTTCGACAGCAGCCGTCCGGAAGGAGATCCACTGGAATTCTTTCCTCCGACCTACTACGGTGGCTATGTGACTTCCGGGGCAGAGTGGAATCAGGGCAAGACCATGACGATGGATGCACTGATGGCCGCGAACGCCTTCCTGGACCTCTTCGACGTGACCGGCGACAGCCTCTACCTTGACCGCTCGCTCAGGATCGCACACACCTATTCGACACTTCAGGGAGAGGATGGCTCCTTCCCGATGAAGGTGGACTTTGCCACCGGGGAGCCTGTCAACGCCGCCAAGGCCATGCTCACTCCGCTGCTCAACTTCATCCGCCGCCTCGAGAGGAACTATGGCATCACTGAATATTCAGAAATGCGTGAGAAGGCATCTTCATGGATGCGAGAAGTTGCCCTCGAGACTTTTGACCTCACTGGGCAGTTCGAGGATGTCAACATCATGGGGCTTGTGAGGTACCAGAACCTCACCAACTGCACAGCTTGCCCGTATGCGTCCTATCTCCTTACAGGAAAGGATGTTACAAAGCAGGACATCGCCGATGCCGCAGACCTGATCCACATGAGCGAGGACCAGTTCGTCCACTGGGACTACCTGCCTGACGAGAACGGGATCCGCATCATGCCGACTCCGTGTGTCTTCGAGCAGCATCTCTTCCAGCAGGCTGTCGACAACAGTTCCTGCAACGTGGCCAATGCCTTCCTGGACTACTACAACGCCACCGGAGACAGGCTTGCCTTCGAGAAGGCCAAGGCCCTCGCTGACAACCTGACCGTGGTCCAGAACGCGACCACAGGAAGGATCCCTACAATCATGCAGTTCCGTCCGACCGGCAATGGCAACTCGTTCTGGATCAATTGTTCGAATGCGTCCATCACCCTCCTTCTCAGGATGGCCGAGATCACTGGAGAGACTGTCGCACAGCGCTGAGAACGCAAAAAGAGGTCGACATCACGTCGACCTCTAGATGTTGATAGTTTTTTCATGGTTGCCGGAACTCTCGCGCTGTCCGGCATTGACAATAGACGAAACAAACCATTATCTGTATGCTCTCGTGGAACAAAGGTACGCCCAAAAGAGTTGATTTATAACGTTTTTTATTATATTGTGCGAATAATCGCCATTGACGTAATCAATAACAGACTGACCCATGGAACTAAGACACCTGAAGTATTTCGCGACTGTCGCGACGACGCTGAACTTCTCCGAAGCGTCCAGGAAGCTTTACATAACGCAGGGAACGCTTTCCCAGCAGATCCGTCAGCTGGAATTCGAGGTCGGTTCCCCGCTCTTCGAGAGATCCACCCACAAAGTCACACTGACAGAGGCCGGCAGGGAACTCCTTCCTCTGGCCCTGAAGACCATCGAATCATCTGAGGAGTGCCTGCACCACATGCGCGAGCTGCGCGGAGGCCTTGTCGGCACTGTTTCCATCGGAGCGACCAGATCCTTCAGCGGCATGCTGATCGACACAGTCAAGACCATGTCCAGGCTGCATCCCAAGGTCAGGGTCAACCTCTGCTTCAAGACAGCACCTGAGCTCCTGGAGATGCTCAGGAACAGGGAAATCGATGCCGCAGTGGCGTTCAAGCCCAATGTGGAATATCCAGACGTCGAGACGGAGAGCCTCTTCAAGACCCATCTGAGTGTCGTGATGCGCAGGGACCATCCTCTGGCAGGATCCTTGTCCCTATCGATGACCGACCTGAAGAACTACCCTGTCGTCATGCCTGGAAAGGGCCTGCGTTCCGGACGCGACTATGACCACTTTGCCGGAATCGACACCCGCGGCCTGGATGTGCGCGTCGAGATGAACGACCCTCAGCTGATCATCGACCTTGTGCAGTCATCCAACATGATGACCATCATCACTCCGATTCCTTCCTGGTACAGGCCGGCCCTCGTCTCGATTCCGCTCGATGGCGGATGTCATCCGATGACCGGCTGTGTACATCGCCTGAAGGAAGGCTTCCGGTCGCGTGCATCGGAAGTGTTCCTGGAGACGCTCCATGAATTCGCGAGCATCGACAGGTTCGAGAAGAATCTTAAAAAATAGTCCCTATCGTCTCTCCGTGGAGAAAATGATGTCCTTCGGCTTGTCCAGATGACCCCCTTCGTTGAAGTGCTGGTTGTCGGGCAGTTCGATGTCTGTCCTTGCCACTCCTTTCTCCATCAGTGATTTCAGTTCCGGAAGATGATGCTGGTAGACGTCGCGTGGAAGCACGTTGTTCTTCGTGCAGATGCTTGCCGCCATGCCGACTACCTCACCCATCATCCCGATCGTCCGCATGAGCCTGGTCGAGCCAAGGGTGACATGCGTGACGCTGATGTTGCGCCCGGCCACGAAGAGATTGCCGATGTTGCGTGAGTAGAGCACCCTGTAGGGAACGGCATAAGGGTAGATCGGATTCCTCTTCGTGGCGGCCTTGAACTCGTTCCCCGGGAACTTCGCGATGTTCTTCGGATCCTTGAAGTGGAGGTCGAAGTGCCAGGTCGTCGTGAAGGATGCGTCCTCGTGGAAGACCTGCTTGTCGACATCGTCCTGCTTGAGGATGTAATCGCCCATCAGTCTCCTGGACTCGCGCTTTCCGGCAACATAGGCAACCCACCCAAGTTCCTTGCAGGCATAGTTTTCTTTCTTGCTGTAATGATTCTTGAGGAAGCTCCAGTTCGAGTAGACCACCAGCATCCCGTAGTCCCTTATCCTTTCCGCTTCCATGATCTGGTCTCTGTCCAGGCCAGTCTCCCACTGCCACTCTCCATGGAACACATTCTCGCAGTTCTCTTCGTTGAATTCCACACCGTAGCTGAATTCCGGGAACCTTGACCTGTCTCCATCGACGGAGTACCACTGGACCGATGCTCCCATGGTCATGCTGTCTCCATGCTCTGGAGCGAGACTCTCTCCAAACTCATCCCTGCCTTCGCGTCCCATGCGCCAGTCGGCGCCGGCCATGAATCCGAGATTGGCATCACCGGTGCAGTCGCTGAACAGCGGCGCCCTCAGCTCCAGTTCCGCTCCGCTCTCGATGTTCCGGATGATCACCGAACCGATTGTGGACCCGTCCTTCATGTTGACCTTCACGGCTCTGAATCCCGGCAGGTAGGTCAGTCCCTCCTGCCTCTCGATGAATTCAATCTTCTTTCCGTCCTCGTAGTTGGAGGCTGGCTGGGCGTTTCCGCCGATGCTGTGGCCGAATTCCCTGATCAGCCTGCCGAGGGCAGGGTAAGGTGGCTGTTCGATGTATGCGCCAAGGTGTACCCTTATCTCCGAGCTGTTGTTTCCTCCCGGGATCGGTCGGTCATTGACCAGGGCGACCTTGCATCCGAGTCTCGCTGCAGAGACGGCGGCGCACATTCCGCCTATTCCTCCACCTATCACCACGAAGTCGAAGTCCCCTCCGTCCGAAGGCTGTTCCGGCAGTGCTCCCATCTTCCTTCGGAATGCCTCCAGGGCTTCCTTTCCGTCAGGAGGAAGGGCACCTTCTTCCTGTGTCAGGTAGATGGCATCGCATCGTCCTTCGAACCCGGTCAGGTCGGAAAGGCTGATGGTCGATTGTCCCGGTTTCAGGTTCACCGACCCTGCATGCTGCCACATCCATCTGTCGCCTTTCGTGCCCAGTATCACCTTCAGATCTTTCCCATTGACCTTGACCTTGAATGCTCCAGGCCCGTCGGCCGTGGTTGTCCATGGTGAGACCCAGTTGTACGTACGCACGTAGACATGGTACTTTCCTCCTTCATCCACCTCGAATCCTGTGGATGCGTCGGAGACAGGCTTTCCGCATCCGTGGGCGATGAGGTATGGTGACCCCATGATGTCCATGAACTGCTGGTCGACGCACCATCCTCCCTTTTCCTGGAAGCTCTCGGCCTCGATGAAGACAGGTGACGCATGCGCGGAGACGATCGCCAGGAGGGCTGCAGCGATGGCCGAGGCCATCCTGACCATGGAAAAGGAGAGGGATTTCATGTGTTCTGGATTAGTTCGAGTGTTCACAAATTTAGCGAAAGATTGAATTTTACGCATATTCATTTTTATTTTACAGAAGAAAAGCGTAAATTGAGTCCACCATAGTGAAACCAGACATAAATAATAACAATCATGAAGACATCTGAACTTATCAGCAGGCTGCAGGCTGAGATGCAGGCACAGGGAGACAAGGAAATCATCATCGCTGCCAACAAGCACAGCTACAGGGACGCCAAGCTTGTCACAAGGGACGAAGTGACAACAGTTGCTCTCTTCGACAAGATTGCAGACTGATCATTTCCTTCTTGAGATTATGAAGACTGATCCAGGCCAGTGACACAAATTGGGAATGGGTCAGTTTTTTATTATGACTTGTCCTTCCAGCATTCAAGAGATGAATCCTGAAATAGCATCTTCCATTGACAGCATCAATGTCACCCTGAACGCGGGTGGCATGAACACCATCAACATCGTGCTTGCCCTCATCATGTATGGGGTTGCCCTGGGCATCGAACCGAAGACCTTCCGGGATGTCTTCTCAAAGCCGAAGTCGGTGATTCTTGGGATGCTCTGCCAGCTTGTGCTCCTTCCCTTGCTGACGTTCCTGCTGGCCTTGGCCATGGGCGGGACGATCACATGGACGATTGCCTTGGGCATGATCCTGGTCGCTTCCTGTCCCGGAGGGAACATCTCAAATTTCATGAGCTCGCTTTCCAAGGCCAACATAGAGCTGTCCGTCAGCCTCACGGCCATCAGTACGGCCCTTGCGATCGTGATGACTCCATTCAATTTCTGGCTCTACGGCAATCTCTACCTTCATGCCGCCAATGTCGCCGGTGAGGTTCCCCAGCTGGTAATCCCTCTCTGGGATGTGCTGAAGACCATCTTCATCCTGCTTGGTGTCCCTCTCGTCCTCGGCATCCTGACCAGAACCTACCTTCCGTCTCTCGCCGACAGGATGATGAAGCCGTTCCAGTGGTTCAGCATCGTGTTCTTCATCGCGATGGTCGTCCTGTCGTTCATGGGTAACCTCGATGCCTTCCTGAAGTGCATCAAGTACATATTCCTGGTCGTCCTTATCCATAATCTCCTTGCCCTGACGATCGGCTTCTCCGTCGGGTCTGCATTCAAGGTTCCATCGAGGGACCGCAGGACCCTGACGATCGAGACCGGCATCCAGAACAGCGGTCTCGGCCTTGTCCTTCTTCTCGGAACATCGATCTTTGCAGGTTTCCCTGCCCACGGAGGCACTCTGGTGATCACGGCATGGTGGGGAGTATGGCACATCATCAGCGGCCTTGGAGTCTCAGCCGTCTTCAACTGGATGGACGCAAGGAAATCACGGAAGAATGGGTAGGACCATCTGGAAACAGAGTCGTGGCTACGACATCGGCCGCTTCTACGTGGACTTGTGCACGAGAATGCAGTTCTCGTCGGTCAGGATACGTGGAAGGGAGAACCTTCCTTCTTCCGGTGCCGTAATACTCGCTCCCAACCATGTCGCCACCCTGATGGACCCCTTGGTGATGCTCCTGACCTGCGGGCATGTCCCGGTCGGGTTCGGAGCCCGGTCGGACATCTTCGGAAATCCTCGCATCGCAAGGATCCTCAACTGGCTCAGGATCCTTCCTCTGGCTCGTGAACGCAATGGCCTTCAGGAGGTTGCGAAGAATTATGAGACATTCGACGAGATTGTCGACTGCCTTGCCCATGGTGTCCCGTTCTGCATGTACAGTGAAGGGAGACATCGTGCCGAGCGTGGGCTTCTCCCTGTCAAGAAAGGCATCTTCCGCATTGCCCGCAAGGCTCTGGATGAAATCGGCGGACCTGTCTATGTGGTTCCTGTCGGCGTGGATTACGAGTACTTCTTCAATGAGATGGGACGCCTGTCGGTCCAGGTCGGGGAACCTATCGAAGTGGGCGCCTACATCCGCTCCCACGAGGGCGTGAACGATGCTGAAATCTACAGGGGACTGTGCGAGACTCTCCGGGAGAGGATCCTGGACCTTCTGGACCACATTCCGGAAAGGAGGCATGACATGCTCCTCCCTCGTGCACTCATCCTTCTTCCGGCCCTGCCTCTGTGGCTGGTGCTGGCCGTTCTCTCGCTTCCCGTATGGCTTCCGGCCAGGCTGATCCTTCTCAGGTGCAAGGACAAGGCCTGGACGCACACAATCTATTTCGCCGTGAGGTTTTTCCTCCCGGTCTTCTGGCCGTTCTTCAGCGGCTTCGCGCTGATCGGCAACCATTACTTGAATTTCATAAAAGACTGTAGATAATGAAAAAGACACTCCTGATCCTGCTCGCCATGCTTCCATGCCTGGGAGCGAAGGCCCAGAAATCCGAAATCGTCAAGACCGGTCTCAACTTCGGCCCTCTGCCGGCAATCGCCTACGATGCCGACAAGGGTTTCCAGTACGGAGCCATCCTCAACATCTATGACTATGGCGACGGCACATCCTATCCAAACTATGACTCGAAGACTTATCTGGAAGCATCCTTCTTCACCAAGGGCTCGCAGCTTTACCAGCTCATGTATGACAACAAGTCCATGATCCCTGGAGTGCGCTGGTCCTCAGCCCTCACCGCAGCTGTCGACAAGGCTATGGACTTCTACGGATTCAATGGCTATGAATCCTGGTTCAACCAGGACAGGATCGCCATCGGAGGTGCCAACAAGAAGGGACCTCAGGATCCGGCACAGTACCTCTACACCCCATTCTACAGGATGGACAGGGTCTCGATCCTGGCAAAGACCGACTTCATCGGCGACATCACAAGCAACTTCAAGTGGGAAGCCGGCTACCATTTCGGATGGTTCAGGCAGGGAGCCATCAACCGTACCAGCATCAACAAGGGAAAGCCGGAGTACAATGTCTTCCCGGACAGCGAATCCACTCTGTACGAGGACTATCTGAAATGGGGTCTCATCAGCCCAGACGAGGCTGACGGAGGTGTCTCAAGCAGTCTCCGCCTTGGTCTCCTCTACGACTCGCGTGACAAGGAAGGCGCTCCGACCAGGGGCATCTGGGCCGAGGGACACCTGATCGCAGCCCCGAAATGGCTCGGGACCACAAACCCGTACACAAGGTACTCTCTCACGATGAGACAGTATTTCCCAATCATCAGGAATGATGTCCTTACCTTTGCCTACCGAGTCAACTACGAAGGAACGATAGGAAAGAGCGCGCCTTACTATGTCCTTCCTTTCATCACCGTCATGGGTGAGAACGGAGACAAGGACGGAATGGGTGGCTACAGGACCGTCCGCGGAATGCTCCGCAACAGGGTCGTCGGCCTCGACATGGCGACCTGGACCGCAGAGATGAGATGGAGATTCGTCTCATTCTCGTTTGCAAACCAGAACATTGCCCTTGGCCTGAGTGCCTTCAGCGACGGCTCGATGGTCACCAGGGGACGCGACATGTCTTTCAGGGGAAATGAGGCTGACAGAGAATCCTACCTCTCCTTCATCGGCAAGGGCAAGGAAAAGGACACCCCACACATCACGATGGGATCCGGATTCCGCTTCATCATGAACGAGAACTTCATCGTGGCCCTTGAATATGGAACCCCGCTGAGCCACTTCGTCTCCAAGACCAACCCGATCTACAACCAGGATGGCACCGGAGCGTTCTACATCAACATCGGCTATCTCTTCTAGGAAGGATCCGCGGCGCGCAGTTCTCCATCGATGGAGAGCCAGTCCTGGAGCGGGAGGATCACCAGCATCGCAGGCGATTTCAGATGGGCCTCCACGATCCTTTCGCAGATCTCCGGGGTGCACACCTGCCGAGTCTCATCGTCCTCGCCCAGGATCTCCCTGTAGTACCTTGCGGTGAGTTCCCTGTCCCGGTAC
>JAGHSC010000044.1 GCA_018066065.1 Candidatus Cryptobacteroides faecihippi | reverse complement strand
GTGCTGAAGTCTCGCAGTCCAGGCCACGCTTTGCAGCCTCGACCTTCCATTCCTCACCGTAGCCATTGCCGTTGAAGATGATCGGCTTGATGTAGCTGATGTCCTCACGGACAACCTTGATGATCGCGCTCTCCTTAGGCTCGCCTGCAGCGATGAGGGCATCGACGCGGGTCTTGAAGTCCGCGAGAGCCTCGGCAACGGCGGCATTGAGGGTCAGCATGGCGCTGGCGCAGTTAGCCTCGGAACCGACAGCACGGAACTCGAAGCGGTTTCCGGTGAATGCGAACGGTGAAGTCCTGTTTCGGTCGGTGTTGTCGATGATGAGCTCAGGGATTGAAGGGAGGTCGAGCTTGTAGGAAGTCTTGCCTTCAACAAGGAACGAATCGAGGTCTGCCTTCTCGACGATGTCGAGGAGCTCGGTCACTGTCTTGCCAAGGAATGAAGAGATGATTGCTGGTGGAGCTTCGTTTGCACCGAGACGGTGTGCGTTTGACGCAGACATGATGCTGGCCTTGAGAAGTCCGTTGTGGTTGTAGACACCCTTGAGGGTCTCGACCGTGAAGGTCACGAAGCGAAGGTTGTCCATAGGGGTCTTTCCTGGAGCATGGAGAAGGATGCCGGTGTCAGTGGAGAGAAACCAGTTGTTGTGCTTTCCGGAACCGTTGATGCCCTTGAACGGCTTCTCGTGAAGGAGGCAGCGGAAGCCATGCTTCCTGGCGATGCGCTTCATGAGGGACATCATGAGCATGTTGTGGTCGACTGCGAGGTTGGTCTCCTCGAAGATAGGAGCAAGCTCGAACTGGTTAGGAGCGACCTCATTGTGGCGGGTCTTGCAAGGGATGCCAAGCTCGAGAGCCTGGATCTCGATGTCCTTCATGAATTCCTCGACACGTGCAGGGATGCTTCCGAAATAGTGGTCATCCATCTGCTGGTTCTTTGCGGAATCATGTCCCATGAGGGTCCTTCCGGTCATGACCATGTCTGGACGTGCAGCATAGAGAGCCTCGTCCACGAGGAAATACTCCTGCTCCCATCCAAGGTTGCTGACAACCTTCTTGACATCAGGGTTGAAGTACTGTGCGACAGCGGTAGCAGCCTTGTCGACAGCGTAGAGAGCCTTCTTGAGCGGAACCTTGTAGTCAAGAGCCTCGCCTGTGTAGGCAATGAAGATGGTAGGGATCATCAAGGTGTCACCGAGGACAAAGACAGGAGAGGTTGGATCCCATGCTGAATATCCACGTGCCTCGAAGGTGCTGCGGATGCCACCTGAAGGGAATGAGCTGGCGTCAGGCTCCTGCTGGATGAGGATCTTGCCGGTGAACTTCTCGATCATTCCACCCTTGCCGTCATGCTCGACGAAACCGTCGTGCTTCTCTGCGGTTCCTTCGGTAAGAGGCTGGAACCAGTGAGTGTAATGTGTCACACCAAGGCTGATGGCCCACTGTTTCATGCCCTCTGCTACAGCATCGGCGACAGAACGCTCCAGAGGAGCACCATTGTCGATAACGTCGCACATCTTGGTGTAGGCATCGGTAGGGAGGTACTCGAACATCTTCTTCTTGTTGAAAACGTACTTACCGAAATACTCGCTAGGACGCTCAGAAGGAGCTTCGACATAGACTGGACCGCGCTTGAAAGCTTCGTCCACAACACTGAGTCTTAACTTGGCAGACATAGTACTTGTTTTTTTAATTTATATAGC
>JAGHSC010000189.1 GCA_018066065.1 Candidatus Cryptobacteroides faecihippi | reverse complement strand
TCCTCGACCACCATCCTGTACATCTCCGGAAGTTCCTCCGGAGAGTCCTGGAGGTCTGCATCCATCGTGCAGACGACTCTGCCGCACGCCTGTGCGAAACCATGGTAGAGGGCCGCCGACTTGCCGTAGTTCCTCCTGAAGGATATTCCCTTTACATTGTCATTGCCCTTTGAAATCTCCTGGATCCTTGCCCAGGAACCATCTGTGCTGCCATCGTCAACGAAGATTACCTCATAGCTGAATCCGTTGGCGTTCATGACGCTTCTGATCCACTCGAAGAGCTCTCCGAGCGATTCTTCCTCGTTGAAGAGAGGAATGATGATCGATAGATCCTTTGAATATTCCATTTGCTGTCAACTTTCTGTCTGGTTGCTGTCGTCCTTTCCTTCGGAATCGTTTCCTCCCTTGAAAACGTCTCCGAAAGGGTCCTCAGGGATGATGCTCTTGGCGTAGATGCCTGTCAGGACCCATCCCCAGATGAAACAGTAGACGATCGATGTGAAGAAGGTGATCACCGGCATCTTGCCCATCATTGTCTCCATTGCCCTCATCGAGTTGGAATCGAGGACGGCGGAGTAGTTCGCCATGGCCTGCTCCATCGCCTCGGCGAAAGCGTCAGGCTTGATCATGAGCATCTCGACCAGTGAATATGCGGAAACGACGAGCGCGGAGAGAAGTGCAACCTTCAGTCCGAATTTCGAGAGTTCTCTCTGCCCCGGGAGCTCATAGGCTTCATTGAACCTGACGAGAAGCCACTTGAACAGATAGATGCAGGCGGCTATCTTGAGGACCATTGCCAGGAATCCGATGAGACTTCCTGCCAATCCGGGAATCTTGCCTGCGAAGGACTGGACCAGAGCGAGGGCGATTGTTCCCAGTCCCATGATGAGTCCTGCCGATGCTGCGCTGTTCCAGCTTGCGCTGGATGAGTACTCTTTCTTCATGTCTTTCATACGTATGTTATAATGCAAAAATAGCAAAATAATTTCGTAACTTTGCGGCTTAGCTAACAATATGGCTAGCCAAGTTCAAGTACTTGGTTTGTAAATACTGGTTAGACCAATTTATTTTAGTTTCTTATGATCAACATCACATTCCCTGACGGCAGCGTCAGGCAGTACGAAGAAGGCATTACAGGCTATGAGATTGCCAGGAGCATCAGCCCCAGGCTTGCAGAGGACGTCCTCGCCATTGCAGTGAAGGCAGCCGGTGACACAACCATCGGAAAGGGCGAAGTCATGGATCTCAACCGTCCTATAGAAGCAGACAGTTCAATCTTCCTCCTCAAGTGGGATGACGAAGAGGCCAAGAGGGTTTTCTGGCATTCTTCATCTCACCTCATGGCAGAGGCCCTCGAGGATCTTTATCCAGGCATCAAGTTCGGTATCGGCCCTGCAATCGAGAACGGTTTCTACTATGACGTCGACCTCGCCGGCAACCAGATCACCGACGCTGATTTCCCTAAGATCGAAAAGAGGATGCTCGAGCTTGCACGCGAGAAGCAGGAGTTTGTCCGCATCGACGTTCCGAAGGCAGAGGCTCTCAAGCATTTCGAGGAGAAGGGCGAGAAGTACAAGTGCGAGTTGATCAACGACCTCGAGGATGGCTCGATCACATATTACACGAACGGTCATTTCACCGATCTCTGCCGCGGACCTCATCTCCGCAGCACCGAGTGCATAAAGGCTGTCAAGCTCACTTCCCTTGCCGGTGCCTACTGGAGAGGCGACGAGAAGCGTGAGCAGCTGACCCGTATCTACGGTATCACATTCCCTAAGAAGTCTCTTCTCGACGAGTATCTCGTCGTTCTCGAGGAGGCCAAGAAGAGGGATCACCGCAAGCTTGGAAAGGAAATGGAACTCTTTACCTTCTCTTCAAGGGTTGGTATGGGTCTTCCTCTCTGGCTCCCAAGAGGTTCCGTCATGAGGTATGAGCTTGAAAGCTTCCTCCGCAAGAAGCAGAAGCAGTATGGCTACCTCCCAGTCGTCACTCCGCACATCGGAAGCAAGGACCTCTATGTCACCTCAGGTCACTACGCAAAGTATGGCAAGGATTCGTTCCAGCCTATTCATACACCGCAGGAAGGCGAGGAGTACATGCTCAAGCCTATGAACTGCCCTCATCACTGCGAGATCTTCCGTTCCGCACCAAGGTCCTACAGGGATCTCCCTCTCAGGCTTGCCGAGTTCGGTACCGTCTACCGCTACGAGCAGAGCGGTGAGCTTCACGGACTTACCCGTGTCCGTTCGTTCACCCAGGACGATGCCCACATGTTCGTTACACCTGACCAGGTCAAGGGAGAGTTCGAGAAGGTCATCGACCTGATCCTCTATGTCTTCAAGATCTTCAAGTTCGAGAACTACACCGCCCAGGTATCCCTCAGGGATCCTAACAACAAGGCGAAGTACATCGGAAGCGATGAGAACTGGGAGAAGGCAGAGAACGCTATCATCGAGGCTTCTGCCGAGAAGGGACTCAAGACTGTCGTCGAGTACGGCGAGGCCGCATTCTATGGCCCTAAGCTCGACTTCATGGTCAAGGATGCAATCGGCCGCAGGTGGCAGCTCGGAACAATCCAGGTTGACTACAACCTTCCTGAGAGGTTCCAGCTCGAGTACACTGATGCAGACGGCAGCAAGAAGCGTCCTGTCATGATCCACAGGGCTCCGTTCGGATCCATCGAGAGATTCTCGGCTGTCCTCCTCGAGCACACCGGCGGACACTTCCCGCTCTGGCTTGCTCCTGACCAGGTCAAGGTGCTGCCAGTCAGCGCAAAGTACGCTGATTATGCAAAAAAAGTTTGCGATTTGCTTAATAATTCCGATATTCGCACTTCTGTAGATGACAGGAATGAGACCCTTGGAAAGAGAATCCGCGAGAATTCGCTTCTCAGGATCCCGGTCCGAATCATCGTAGGAGAGAAAGAAACCGCAGAGGGAACCGTCTCCGTGACAAGGGAAGGAACCGATGTGGGAGCAATGAAAGCAGAGGAGTTCGTCTCCTGGTTCAAGGCCGAAATGGCCAAGGAACTGGAGTAGGACCGCTCGGTTTTCTGACGCGTTAAAGTTGGATAAAAAACACAGAATTAAAGATTTAACAAAGATTCAGAATGCCTTACAAGCCGAAACCACACATCGGATGTTCAAGACCATCCACCGGCCCGAAACCAGCCGGTACAAGACCTGCATTCGTCAGAGGACAGCGTCCTGTTCGCCAGAAGGCGGAGGATGAGCTGAACATCAATGAGGAGATCACTGCTTCTCAGGTCCGTCTCGTTGGGGACAACATTCCTGAGCAGGGCATCTATCCTATCTCCAAGGCCATGGCAATGGCTGACGAGCTGGGGTTGGATCTTGTTGAGATCAGCGCCAAGGCCGATCCTCCTGTCTGCAGGATCCTTGACTACCAGAAGTATCTCTACCAGCAGAGGAAGAAGGCCAAGGAGATGAAGCAGAACGCGTCCAAGATCGTCATCAAGGAAATCAGATTCGGTCCAAACACAGACGAGCATGATTTCCAGTTCAAGCTCAAGCACGCCCAGGAGTTCCTCCAGGAAGGATCCAAGGTAAAAGCTTCGATCTTCTTCCGCGGCCGTTCGATCATGTTCGCCGACCAGGGTGAGAAGCAGCTTCTCAGATTCGCTGTCGAGCTGGAGGAGTTCGGAAGGGCCGAGAACATGCCTAGCCTCGAGGGCAAGAGGATGACGATGATGATCGCACCAGTGAAGAAAAAGTAACCTGCACTTTGATGCAGGTGACAATATTAACAGTTTAACAATCAAAAACAATGGCAAAGCTTAAGACCAACTCCGGTGCCAAAAAGCGCTTCACGCTTACCGGATCGGGAAAAATCAAGAGGAACCATGCTTATCACAGCCACATCCTCACCAAGAAGACCAAGAAGCAGAAGAGAAATCTTGATCACTTCGCCATCCTCGAGCAGGATGACGTAAGGAGAGTAAAAGAGCTTTTGGTCCTGTAATTAATGTTTAACTTGGAACGCAGTAGAAAGAACCGCGTAAACAACGGTCACTGCCTCCAGAAAAAGATCAAATCATGCCAAGATCAGTCAATTCAGTAGCCTCAAGGGCTCGCCGCAAGAAGATTCTCAAGAGAACCCGCGGTAACTTCCTTTCCAGAAAGAACGTCTGGACTGTAGCAAAGAACACCTACGAGAAAGGTCTCACCTATGCTTATCGTGACCGCAAGGCCAAGAAGCGCAACTTCCGTGCACTCTGGATCCAGAGAATCAATGCCGCTGCCCGTCAGTACGGTATCTCTTATTCTCAGTTCATGGGCAAGCTCGCAAAGCAGAACATCGGCCTGAACCGCAAGGTCCTCGCAGACCTCGCCATGAACAATCCTCAGGCATTCGAGGCAATTGTAAACTCTGTAAAATAGTCATCTGAAGTGAGCTTGAGGGAGATATACCACAACAAATGGGTGAGGATGGGCTTCTGGGCCACCCTCTATCTGCTGTGGGTTATCTGGCTCGGGAACTATTGGTGGCTTTTCGGCCTTGTAGTCGTCTTCGACCTGTTCATCACCAAGAAGGTGAAGTGGGCATTCTGGAAGAAGGAGTACAAGGAGGGCGAGAAGCACAATGTCTGGCTCGACTGGCTTGATGCCATCATCTTTGCTGTCGTTGTCGTCACATTCATCAATATTTTCTTCTTCCAGGCCTTCAAGATCCCATCTTCTTCGATGGAGAGCACCCTTTTTACCGGGGACCATCTCTTCGTGAGCAAGGTGACCTACGGCCCCAAGGTGCCGGAGACTCCTCTCACGATCCCTTTCACTCACAATGTGTTCTTTGGAAAGGAGTCCTATTCGACTCTGATCCACAACGACTACAGGCGTCTGAAGGGACTGCGTGAAGTACGCAGGGGAGACTGTGTAGTGTTCAACTTCCCTCATGGGGACACGGTTCTTACCCGTTACCCATCCGAGGACTACTACAACTGGGTCCGCAATGCAGGAAGGGAGTTTACCATCGCCACGGCCGGTCCGCTCAAGGTCCGCCCCGTCGACAAGGAAGACCATTACGTGAAGAGGTGTGTCGCCGTTCCCGGTGATTCCCTCGAAGTCCGTGATGGATTCGTCTACATCAACGGAGAGCAGCAGCAGGTCTATCCTGGAATCCAGCTTGCCTACACGGTCGTTACCAACGGCCAGAGGATCAACTCCTTGACGCTTGAGAAGATCGGTGTCGACCAGGATGGTCTGATGTATGACGAGCAGCTCCCTGGGTACCGCGGGATGACTCTGACGGCAGCAATGCTGAAGGAGATCACTGCATGCCCGGCTGTCGTGAGCGCCGAACCGGAACTCGATGTCTATCCGCCGGACTATCCGGACTCCTATCTCAGCATCTTCCCTTTCACGGAGGATTACAAGTGGACCAGAGACTTTTTCGGTCCGCTCTGGATTCCAAAGAAGGGTGAGACGGTGGCTCTCACGGCCGAGAATCTTCCGCTTTACAGCAGGATCATCTCTTCCTACGAGGGACATGATCTCAAGGTCGATGATGAAGGAAGGATAATCATTGATGGAAAGGAAGCATCAAGCTACACTTTTGGACAGGACTATTATTTCATGATGGGAGACAACAGGCACAATTCCCTGGACTCAAGGTACTGGGGCTTTGTTCCTGAAAGCCACATAGTCGGAAGACCGGCCTTGGTCTGGCTCTCGACGATGGCAAATAAGTCATTCCCAGCGAATATACGGTGGGGCAGATTCTTTAAATTTGTGTAGATTTCTTGGAAATCTGAAAATTAAACGCGAAATTTGCACCCCGCAATTTATTTTGAATCAATAAAAAAGTACAATATCATGGCAAAAGTTTGTCAAATCACAGGACGAAAGAGGATGATCGGCTGCAACGTCGCTCACTCCAAGCTTCGCACCAAGCGCGATTTCGCCCTCAACCTCAAGACCAAGAAGTTCTGGTCAGAGGCTGAGCAGAGATTCATCACACTTAAGGTTTCCTGCAAAGGAATGAGGACCATTGAGAAGAAGGGCCTTGACGCCGCTCTCAAGGAGGCTCAGGATAAGGGATATGTCGGCCTTGTTTAAAATCATTTGAGTTATGGCAAAGAAAGCAAAAGGAAACAGGGTGCAGGTCATCCTCGAGTGCACTGAGCAGAAGGAGAGTGGAGTACCAGGAATGTCAAGGTACATCACAACCAAGAATAAGAAGAACACACCTGAGCGTCTCGAGCGTAAGAAGTACAATCCTTACCTCCACAAGGTGACTGTTCACCGTGAAATCAAATAATCAGTTTGAGTTATGGCAAAGAAAGCAGTCGCTACATTCGCCGCTAAGGCAGGTGCTAAGAGCATGGTAAAGTGCATCCGCATGGACAAGTCTCCAAAGACAGGTGCATATGTATTCACCGAGCTCCTCGTTGAGGCCGAGAAGGCCAAGGAATTCTTCGCAGACAAGAAGTAATCTTCCAGTCGCTGATATAATTGACGCAGTCGGTTTTTCCGGCTGCGTTTTTTTTGTATTGCTTTCCCGTTTTTGGTATATTTGTAAGTTTATTGTCAATTGCTATGGGACTGTTTGATAGAGGGGTCAAGAAGACCAAGGAAGGATTCTTCCAGAGATTGTCGAGATCGATCGTGGGTAAGTCCAGGGTCGATGATTCCGTGCTTGATGCGATCGAGGAGGCACTTGTCGCATCGGACATGGGCGTGGAGACCACGCTCAAGATTGTGGACAGCCTCGAGGAACGTGTCGAGAAGGACAAGTACATGTCCTTCGATGAGCTCGTGGACATGCTTCGCGATGAAATCGGCATGCTCCTTGACGTGGATGGCGAGGAGTCTCCCAAGGAACCTTTCGACCTCTCCCGCAAGCCTCTTGTCATCATGGTCGTCGGCGTGAACGGCGTCGGCAAGACCACTACCATCGGAAAGCTTGCTGCCAGATACAAGGCACAGGGAAAGAAGGTGATGATCGGAGCTGCGGACACATTCCGCGCCGCTGCCGTAGACCAGATCCAGATCTGGGCTGACAGGGCCGGCGTAGAGATCGTCAAGCAAGGCATGGGCGCCGATCCTGCATCGGTGGCCTTCGACACGGTCAAGTCGGCTGTTGCAAAGGGTGCCGATGTCGTCTTCATCGACACTGCCGGCAGGCTTCACAACAGGATAGATCTCATGAATGAGCTTACGAAGATCCGCAATGTAATGCGCAAGGTGATCCCTGATGCTCCGCATGAGGTCCTGCTCGTCCTTGACGCCTCCACCGGCCAGAATGCCTATCAGCAGGCCAAGGAGTTCTCCAGGGCTACCGACATAACCTCACTTGCCCTCACGAAACTTGATGGAACTGCAAAGGGTGGAGTCGTGATCGGTATCGTCGACCAGCTCAAGGTCCCTGTGAAGTTCATCGGAATCGGTGAAGGCATCGATGACCTCAAGGTTTTTGACAAGAAGGAATTTGTCGCCTCACTTTTCTCGAGGGAAGATATTGAAAAATAAAAATCTACTAGGATATGAAACTTTCTTACAACTGGCTTAAGGACTATCTTGTGTCCGACCTTACTCCGCAGCAGATTGCTGACGCGATGACCGACATCGGAATCGAAGTCGATTCTGTCGAGGAACAGGAAGAGATCCCGGGGGGACTCGCCGGAGTGGTCGTGGCCCATGTTCTCGAGTGCGAGAATCATCCTGATTCGGATCATCTTCACATCACCAAGGTCGATGATGGCACCGGCGAGCCTGTGACCGTCGTCTGTGGTGCACCGAATGTGGCTGCAGGCCAGAAGGTGCTCTTTGCACGCATCGGAACCGTCCTTCCAGGCGATTTCAAGATCAAGAAGTCCAAGATCCGCGGCGTCGAGTCATTCGGCATGATCTGCGCAGAGGATGAGCTCGGGATCGGCAATGACCATTCCGGAATCAAGGTTCTCCCTGATGACGCTGTCGTCGGAACCGCAGCCAAGGACTTCCTCGGCCTCAAGACAGAAGCTGTCATTGAATATGAAATCACGGCGAACCGTGTCGATGCTGCATCGCACATCGGCGTGGCTCGAGACCTCTATGCATGGATGCAGGCACATGATATCCCTTGCTCGTTCAATTATCCGTCGATTGATGGCTGGAAGGACGGAGAAGGCGAGGCCATCCCTGTTGAGGTCCTCGATCAGACCGCAGCTCCAAGGTACACTGGAATCACCATCAAGGGCGTGAAGGTCGGCCCTTCACCTGAGTGGCTCCAGAAGAAGCTCATGTCCATCGGCCTCAAGCCTATCAACAACGTCGTCGACATCTCCAACTTCATCCTCTTCGAGCTCGGCCAGCCACTTCACACCTTCGACGCAGACAAGATCGTCGGAGGTAAGACCATCGTCAGGAGAGCAGCTGAAGGAGAGAAGATCGTTACGCTTGATGGCGTCGAGAGGAAGCTCGCTTCAACCGACATCGTGATCGCGAATGCTGAAGGCCCTATGTGCATCGCCGGCGTCTTCGGCGGTGAGGACTCAGGCGTCACCGAGTCCACCACGAATGTCTTCCTCGAGAGCGCCTACTTCGATCCAGGTTCGATCCGCAAGACATCCAAGAAGCACACCCTCCAGACTGACGCGTCGTTCAGGTTCGAGCGCGGTGCAGACCCTGGAATCAATGAATATGCCGGAAAGCGTGCCGCTCTCCTCATCCAGGAAGTTGCAGGCGGCGAAATCGTCGGTACCATGCAGGAGTTCTACCCTGAGAAGATCGAGAAGAAGGTCATCGACCTCGACTACGGCCGCATCGAGAAGTTCGTAGGACAGGAGATCGGTCATGACACGATCGAGAAGATTCTCACAGCTCTCACCTATGAGTTCGTCGAGAAGAAGGAGAACGGTGCACTTGTCGCCGCTCCAAGCTACATGATCGACGTCACCAGGGAGTGCGACGTCGTCGAGGAAATCCTCAGGATCTACGGCTACAACAACATCGCCCTTCCTCAGCACATGAAGATGAGTGTCAACGCCACCCCTTCACCTGAGCCTGAGGCAATCCGCAACGGAATCTCCAACTTCCTCGCAGCAAACGGCTTCGTCGAGGTGATGAACAACTCGCTCACCAAGTCTGCCTACTACAAGGGACTCACATCGTTCCCTGAGGAGTGCTGTGCCACAATCGTCAACCCGCTCAGCTCCGATCTGAACGTGATGAGGCAGAACCTCATCTTCAATGCTCTCGAGGTCGTTGCCTACAACTGCAACAGGCAGATCCCTTCAATGAAGATCTTCGAGTATGGCTCGGTCTACAGCCGCAACGCCGAGATGGATGGCACCACACTCGCATCCTACAAGGAACACACAGCATTCTCGCTCTGCATCACCGGATCGTCCCAGAAGTCCTGGAACCAGGCCCCTGCCAAGAGCACATATTTCGAGCTCAAGGGCTATGTCGACCTCCTTCTCAGACGCTTCGGAACGGACATCAACCAGCTTGAGGCAAAGCCTGCCCCTTCAGACATCTTCTCCGAGGGTGTTGAATATTCACTCCCGGGACAGCATCTCCCTCTCGCAGTCCTCGGAACGGTGGCTCCGGCAGTCGCAAAGAGGTTCGATGTAAGGCAGCCTGTCTATGTTGCCGAGATCAACTGGCAGACGCTCTTCCTCCTCGTCAAGAGGAACAAGGTCGCATTCAAGGAACTTCCTAAGTTCCCTGAGGTACGCAGGGACCTCGCTCTTCTCCTCGACGAGAGTGTTGCATATTCAGACCTCTACAAGAGCGCCTTCAAGGCTGGAAAGAAGCTTCTCAAGCAGGTTACTCTCTTCGATGTCTACAGGGGCGACAAGATCCCTGAGGGAAAGAAGCAGTATGCTCTTGGCTTCGTCCTCCAGGATCTCGAGAAGACTCTCACCGATGCCGATGTCGAAAGGATCATGGGCAAGATCATGTCCACCTTCCAGAACGAATACGGCGCAGCCCTGAGATAGTCACATGCTTCGCCGGACTCTCATAACGATCCTTCCGCTTGTCATGGCAGTGTCCCTTGCCGTGTCATGCTCCCATGGTGCCAAGGTCATACCTACAGGCAAGATGGAGATGATCTATCGTGAGATGTTCCTGGCGGATGAATGGCTCAGAGCCTATCCTGAAAAGAGGCAGATGGCTGACACGACCTGGTTCTACGAGCCTGTCTTCGAGAAGTATGGCTACACGTACGACGACTATGTCAACACGGTGGACTACCTTCTCAATGACCCTGAGCGCTTTGCCGAGCTGCTCGGAAGGGTTGCAAGGAAGCTGGAGTCGGATGCAGCGCGCCAGCGTGCCCTGATCGAGCACAAGGAACTCCTCAGGCACAAGGCTGACTCTATCGCCGAACTGATGAGGAACGGCTTGCTCAAGGATTACTTCCTCTACAGCAACCTGTTCAAGACCGTGTCCATGACCGACACGGTCCACATGGCAGTCAATGAGGACGGAGCCTATTATCCGGAACCTGTGATCATCGACACGATGTTCAAGGGACCGGCAATGGTCCTCCGCGATTCCCTTGGCACCGCTTCTGACTCGATTTCGGTCGACGTCGTTGAAAAGAGTGTGGATGCCCTTGAGGATGAGGAACTTCCTGTCGTGGAAGAGACTCCTGACGTCCTTGCACCAAGGGAGTTGAAGACCAGTCCTTCTACCCCTGCCTTCCGAAGGGAGGGACGCAGGCCTGTCTCTGCCGACCGTGAGAACAATGTCAGGCGCAAGCGTGCCCGCAACGTAAACGACTAGATGGCCATGATGCGTGAAGAATTGGTGTTCGGACCTATCCATTCCAGGAGATTGGGATCTTCCCTCGGAATCAACCTGCTTCCGACGAAGGGGAAACTCTGCAACTTTGACTGCATCTATTGCGAATGCGGCTGGAACAAGGACGGACGTACCGATGAGAAACTCCCGACCGCGGATGATCTCCGCGCGGCTTTGGAATCCATGCTGGTGAAGTGCTCGGAAAGCGGGACTCCTATCGATTCCATCACTTTCTCGGGAGACGGTGAGCCGACCTTGAACCCGGACTTTGCCAGGATAATCGACGTGACTCTTGAACTGAGGGACAGGTTCTATCCGAATGCCAAGGTCTCCGTCCTCTCCAATGCTACCAGGATCGGCCGCGAGGATGTTTTCTCGGCACTTAGGAAAGTCGACAACCCGATCCTCAAGATCGATGCTCCTGCCGATGATCTGGCTGCCCTTGTGAACCAGCCTCAGGGATCGTATCATGTCGAGGATGTTGTCAGGAACCTTCAGCGGTTCGAGGGAGATTTCGTCCTTCAGACGATGTTCCTTAAATCCGGCAGCTTTGACACTTCCTCTCCGGATGTCCTTGAAGGATGGATGGACATCGTCCGCAAGGTCCACCCGCGTGAGGTCATGATCTACACTCTCGACAGGGAGACTCCGGCCAAGGATCTGGTCAAGTTCTCGGTCGATGAGATGAGGGAACTTGTGAAGCCTCTCATCGAAGAGGGCTTCAGCATTCAGATAAGAGGCTGATTGAATAGAAAACAAAAAGATAGATACAATGGATAACTTACTTGAAAAATACGGCTATACGCCTGTTCCTGAGAACATCGGAAAAAGCCTTGAGATCATTGCCGCCAACATCGACAATGCCACCTCCAATGCGGTTCTCGAGAAGTGTCTGTCATTGATGGACCTTACTACACTTCGTACTGAAGATACCGTCGCCACCGTCGGCAAGCTTGTCGGCAAGGTCAATGCATTCATGACGGAATACCCGCAGTATCCTCTTCCGGCATCGATCTGCGTTTTCCCTAACTTCGCTGCGGCAGTACGCGAAGGCCTCAGGAGCGAGGATGTGCACGTTACCTGTGTTGCTGGGTGTTTCCCATCTTCGCAGAGCTACCTTGAAGTGAAGGTCAGGGAATGTGAGCTTGCTGTCGAGAATGGCGCAGACGAGATCGACATCGTCCTTGCACTGAATTCATTCATGTGCGGAGACTATGAGTCTGCAAGGAAGGAGATCCGCGCGATGCGCGCCGCTGTGGATGCTTCTGCGGCCAGGGTCGGAAGGACCGTTGTCCTTAAGGTCATCCTCGAGACCGGCCTGCTTGTGAGCCCGGAAAGGATTGCCGCCGCTTCATTCCTCGCCATGGAGGAAGGTGCCGACTTCATCAAGACCTCTACCGGCAAGGTGGCTGTCAATGCTACTCCGGTTGCCGCTTATGTCATGTGCGAGAGCATCAAGGCTTTCCATGCCATGACCGGCCGCAAGGTAGGCTTCAAGGCAGCAGGTGGAATATCCACGGCCAAGGACGCCGTCAGCTACTACATGATCGCCAAGTCGATTCTCGGAGACGAGTGGATGTGCAAGGACCTTTTCCGTTTCGGTGTAAGCCGTCTTGCAAATTCCCTCATCTCTGCCATCGAGCAGAAGAACGTGGTCTTCTACTAGCAGCCGCGGGGCCTGGCAGCGTGCCCCATCAGATTATAGAGCCATCCTCGTGCCGCAATGGCTGAGGATGGCTTTTTTATGCATTCCACCCCTTGCGTTTTCATCCTTTTCCTCTTTCTGCGGGCCTGTGCCCGCGATTTTCCATTTAATCGCAGATTCTTTCATTCAGCGGATAGGTTCGGGTACCTTTGTGGAAATCAAAAGCTATGAGAAACATGAAAAGGTTTGAAAAGCTGCTGCTCGCGATGCTGGTGCTGGCGTCGTGCAGCAAGGAAGGACCATCCTCGGGAGAGGTTGGACCTGTTACCGGCACCGTTCCTGCGAACATGGTGTACCATGGTGAGATCCTTCTGGGAAAGAAGCTGGAGAATCCCTACTCGCTGAAGAACATCAAGGCCTCCCTGGCCGACCTTCAGCTGACCAGGGCCTCGGAAAGCATTCTCCCCAACAGTCTCTATGTCCGTTTCCTTCCGAAGGATGCCGATGAGTATTCCATCCTCTCGGACCAGGGCGTGGACCTGTTCGACCATCCTATGGACCATGAGATCCTCAGGGATGGCGACTACTGGCATGACCCTTCGATTCCGGAGGACGAGATGACATGGCAGTATGCCTGTGTGCCTGTGGGCTTCGAGTTCCCTTCAGGCATCAGGCATGAAATCCTTGAGGAATGCCTTGTGCCTGATGATGAGATGCAGACCAGAGGTGCCGCGGGAGTGGACTGGGATGAAGTAGAGAGGCATTCCTACGTGCTGACAGGCAATGAGGCGATGCTCTCGCCTCGTACGAGAGGTTCGAAGTCTTCACCTTCCGGCAGGATAACCATTGTCGACTCCGACCTGAAAGGTTCCGGAGTCCAGGGGGTCGCAGGCGTGAAGGTGACAGCCAGCACTTTCGTCAAGGTCGCCTCTGCCTTCACGGATGCCGATGGCGAATATTCAATGACGGGGAAGTTCTCATCCAAGCCGCAGTACAAGGTCTGCTTCAAGAACCAGAAAGGCTTCTCCATCGGCTTGAACCTCATTCTTGTGCCGGCCTCCGTCTCTTCCCTTGGAAAGGGGGACCCCGACGGGCTGGACTTCAAGGTGGACAAGAGTTCCGATGACGCCCTGTTCCGCAGGTGTGCCGTCAACAATGCTGCCTACGACTACTATGGCAAGTGCGAGTCCGAGGGAATCGCGTCACCTGCTTCCAACATCCGTTTCTGGATCCTTGGCTCTCTCAAGGCCTCCTGCACGATGATGATGCATCATGGTGCTCTGATCGACATCAATCTTGCCGGCAACTACATGAACATCTACAAGGCCATCATCCGTGTGGTTTCTCCGGACATCACGATTGGCGCGAAGAAGATCAGCGACAACTATGCGGCGCTCTATTCCAATACGGTTCATGAATTGGCACATGCTTCTCATTTCCAGAAGGTTGGTACGTCCTATTGGGGGACCCTCACTAAATACGTGCTGGAGTCTTTCCTGATCACGGGGTCATGCTACGGCACTGGAAACGGGGATGATGCCGGCTACTGCGAAGTGAGCGAGATGTGGGCTTACTATGTCGAGCATGGAATGTTCAAGCAGAGGTATGGGACGGATCCTGGCTATCAGAGCTTCTGGTTCCATCCTCAGATTCTGGACGAGGTCGAGGCGGCCGGGCTGTCCCGCGGCCAGATCTGTTCCGTGCTGGGCAGGGATGTCGATGATGCCGCCTCGCTGAAATCTGCTCTCTGCGCTGCGTATCCGGACAAGAAGGCCAAGGTCACGCAGGCATTCAAGCTCTACTCGAAATAGCTGAGACGCACCGTCTTTGATTGTTTGGATATTCAAGAACAATTCGTATCTTTGCAATCCGTTCCCAGGCGCGGGTGGCGAAATGGTAGACGCGCTAGTTTCAGGAGCTAGTGTCAATTGCGACGTGTGAGTTCGACTCTCATCCCGCGCACTTTTAAGGACGAGGTCCACAGCTTTGCTGCAGACCTCGTCCTTTACTTTTTCCCCGCGGGAACTTATCTTTTCTTGCGTGTCGATGGGTGTACGATGATGTTGATGTCGATGGCGTCGACCTTGTAGCCTCTGAACCTGCGTCCTGAGATCTTCCGCTCGATCTCCTCGAAAAGGTCTTCGTCGTTCACGTCCACATAGGAACTGTCGGTGGTGTCGTAGAGGTGCATGTGATTGAACGTGTTCACATCGAAGAACATCTTGTTGCTGTCGCTCATCCTGTGCCTGTAGATTCCGAGCAGCGTCATCTGGGTGAGGATGTTGTAGACGGAAGCCACTGTCACCCTTGTGTTTCCTTCTTCCTTGATGTGGTCGGTGACCATGTCAGCACTGGCGTGGCCGAGATGCAGCATGGCCTCATGTACCGCAATTCTCTGCGGTGTGACTTTGAGATTGTGCTTCCTGAGACTTTCGCGGAAGGCTTGCATGGCAGGAGCCTTGCTGTTCTTGTCCATGTCCTCTATCTTCTTTGGTTGGCTGGCTGCAAAAATAATCAAATCAGTCCAAAATAATCGTTATATTTGTAACCTTTATAAGATATTGCGATCAATATGGAGAAAATCAGATGCCTGATCATCGGCGGAGGCCCTGCGGGATACACTTCGGCGATCTATGCTTCACGAGCCGGTCTCAACCCTGTAGTCTACGAGGGTATGGAGCCTGGTGGGCAGTTGACTACCACCACAGTGGTGGAGAATTTCCCTGGCTTCCCTGAGGGAATCGATGCCAATCAGCTTATGACAGGCATGCGTGCCCAGGCTCTCCGTTTCGGAGCTGACATCCGGAGCGGTGCCATCACGTCTGTGGATTTCTCTTCCAGACCGTTCAAGGTGACGGTGGATTCCAGCATCGAGATCGAGGCGGACGCCGTGATCATCGCGACAGGCGCTGCAGCCAAGTATCTTGGCCTCCCATCCGAAAGGAAGTTCAGGGGCATGGGCGTCTCTGCCTGTGCGACCTGTGATGGCTTCTTCTACCGCAGGAAGGATGTGGCTGTCGTCGGCGGTGGGGACACTGCATGCGAGGAGGCTACCTATCTTGCCGGAATCTGCAGGAAGGTCTACATGATTGTCAGAAGGGATGTCTTCAGAGCATCCCTCGCAATGCAGGAGCGGGTCAAGGCCACTCCGAACATCGAGATTCTCTGGAACTGCTCGACCCAGGAAGTACTGGGTGACCAGTCTGGTGTGACCGGTGCCAGGATTGCCCGCAAAGATGGTACTGTTTTTGATATCTCCATCGACGGATTCTTCCTCGCCATCGGACATCATCCGAACTCTGACCTGTTCAAGGATTTCATCGAGACGGATGAGAACGGCTACATCGTGACCAATGGCAAGTCATGTGCGACGAATGTCGAAGGTGTCTTTGCTGCGGGCGATGTCCAGGACCCAAGCTTCAGGCAGGCCATCACTGCCGCTGCTTCAGGCTGCAAGGCCGCCCTTGAGGTGGAAAGGTTCCTTTTGTCTCACTAAATCAAGGACATGATCAAGACTTTTATCAAGACACTCGCTGTCATCTCCGTCGCTGCATTCCTCATGCAGTCATGCAAGTCTCAGTACGAGATGCTCCTCACCGGCAACGATGTGGATGCCAAGTACGAGGCAGCCTTCGATTACTTCAATCACGGCAAGTACACAAAGGCTGCACAGCTTTTCGAGAATCTTTCCGTCCTTACCTCCAACACGGAGAGGGATGACACGGTCCAGTACTACTGGGGATTGAGCAACTATCGTTACAAGGACTACTACACGGCCGAGACGAATTTCTCCAAGTTCCTCATGACTTTCCCTTACAGTCCGTTCTTTGAGGAAGCTGCCTTCCTCAGGATCGATTGCCTCTACCGCTCGACCTATCGCTGGGAACTTGACCAGGCTCCGACTTACTCCGCGATCACCACGATCAGCGAGTACATCGTCGAGAACCCGAAGTCTTCCCACATACCGATCTGCAGGAAGATGCTGACCGAGCTGAATGAGAGATTGGACAAGAAGGCTTTCGAGAATGCAAGGCTTTACTACAAGATGGAGGATTACAGGTCCTCGTGGGTCGCTTTCAAGAATGTCCTCAAGGACGACTACGACAACATCTACAGGGAGGACATCCTGTATTACATCGCAAAGTCTTCCTACAAGTACGCTCTTATGAGCCTTGAATCGAAGCAGAAGGACCGCTATCTCACTTTCGTGGATGACTACTACAATTTCATCGGTGAGGTCCCTGAGTCTCCATACAGGAAGGAAATGGATGCCCTTTTCCGCAAGGCTCAGAAGGCGCTTGGACGTTATTCCGGTACGGAAGACGAGCTCAACGAGCGTGAGAAGGATTTTGAACGCGAAAGAAAGAAATTAATGAAACAATCCGAGCAGTAGCCTTGGTACAACTTATAGAGAAAACTTAATTACAGATATGGAAGTTAGCAAGAAAGTCCCTACAAACACAATCACAAGGGACATCAAGGACCTCGCCGCACCGACCGGCAACATCTATGAATCAGTCGTGATCCTCTACAAGAGAGCAAACCAGATCGCTCTTGCCGAGAAGAAGGAGCTTGCAAAGAAGCTTGAGGATTTCCGCACCGATCGCGACACCATGGACGAGGTCTTCGAGAACAGGGAGCAGATCGAGATTTCAAAGTACTACGAGAAGCTTCCAAAGCCAGACCTTATCGCCATCTCTGAATTCCAGGATGGAGAACTCTTCTACAGGACTGCAGGTCAGGAGGATGCTCCTGTGACACCGATAAAGGGTGCCAAGGACTCTGAATAGTCCTGGACGATGCTCAAGTCCCTTCAGATCAGGAACTACGTATTGATAGACTCTCTGGATGTCTCTTTTCCGGAGGGTCTAGTCATTATTACCGGTCAGACAGGTGCCGGCAAGTCCATCCTCCTTGGGGCTCTTTCCCTGCTCCTGGGAGACAAGGCTGATGCCTCAGCCATCGCTTCCGGTGCGGACAGCTGCGTGGTCGAAGCCGTGTTCCAGGTCCCGGGGACCGATTCCGTTACCAGAAACCTGCTGCAGGAGAACGACCTTGACTGCGAGGACGGTGAGATCATCGTCCGCAGGGTAGTGAACCAGAGCGGACGTTCACGCTCCTTCATCAATGACTCTCCGGTCAATCTTCAGATCCTGCAGGGCATCACAGGCCGCCTTGTCGACATCCATTCGCAGCATCAGACACTTCTGCTCTCTGACAAGTCGTTCCAGCTTTCGATGCTCGACCACTTCGCCGGGAATGAAAAGCTCCTCTCGGAGTGTACAGCGGCATTCACAGAGTTCAAGACCCTGGAGAGAAAGCTGGATGATGCCAGGAAACGTCTTGCCGAGATCGAGGATGAGAGAGAGTACAATCTTGCCCGTTTCCAGCGTCTGGATGACGCCCATCTCCAGGATGACGAACTGGAAGCTCTTGAATCAGAGCAGAAACAGCTTGCGAATGCCGAGGAAATCAAGCAGGAACTGTGTGCTGTAGAGAATCTGTTCAACCCATCTGATCCTTCGCTGGACTCCATTTCTGTCTCTTCTGCATTGAAGGAGGCCCAGAAGCAGCTCGAAAAGGTTTCCCGCTTCATTCCTGATGCCGCCAGCCTTGCGCAGAGGGTCTCCTCGGCCAGGGCCGAACTTGAAGATGTGATTGACGAAGTCTCGGACATCAACTCCAGGACGGAACTGTCTCAGGACAGGCTTGAAGCCGTTGAGGAGAGGTTGTCCCTTCTCTATGGCCTTCTGAAGAAGTACTCTGCCCAGTCCGTTGCGGAACTTATAGCCCAGAGGGATGCTTTGTCCGACACTCTCTTCGATTCGGACGCTCTTTCCCACAGGGTGGAGGAACTTGAAGCCTCCCTGGCCTCGAAGCAGAATGAATATGATGCCATTGCTGCCTCGTTGGCAGAATCGAGACGCAACTCTTCTGCCCGCTTCGCTGAGGCCATTGAATCATCCATCCATTCTCTTGAGCTTGAGCACGCTGTCTTCAGCGTCGAGCTTTCGGAGTCCGCTCCTTCATCGACTGGCCGCGATGCCATCCGTTTCCTCTTCTCTGCCGCTGGCAGCAACCCTCAGGACGTCGCCAGATGTGCCTCCGGAGGTGAGCTTTCCCGTCTCATGCTCTGCCTGAAGGCCATGATGGCAAGGTTCGTGAGCATGCCGACCCTGATCTTCGATGAGATTGACACCGGAGTCTCCGGCAGCGTTGCCGACAAGATGGGCCGGATGATCTGCTCGATGGGCCGCGACATGCAGGTCTTCGCCATCACTCATCTCCCTCAGGTTGCGGCAAAGGGCAATGCCCACTATCTCGTGGAGAAGGAATATGATGTCCTCGGGACCAAGGCAACCTCTTCCGTGCGCCAGATCTCAGGGGAGGATCGCGTCATGGAGATTGCCAGGATGCTTTCCGGCAGCACCGTCACCTCGGCTGCGGTGCAGAACGCAAAGGAGCTCCTCGGCTGAGAAGCTCCATCACTGATTTTTCCCATCTTGAATCCTATCGTCAGCGGATGACCCTTACCGTGTAGTCAGGTGCGTAGAGGACTCGTCTGACTGCTGAATTGACGTAGCCTCCGTTTTCCTTTCCTTTGAGCTTGAGGTCGGACTGAAGTCCATGAATCCTTTCTCCCTCCTGCAACTTGCTGCCATGCTTCTGTGAGAGCGTGGTGAAGAATGACAGGACGTCATAGCCCTGGAACGCAGAAGGACTAGGTTCTGTGTTGTACAGAGCCCTGTACTGGTAGAGGAACGACTGCACATCCTTCGAATCGTAGTCGACAAAATAGGCGCACGAAATGTGAGTGTTGATTGAATGCATCTGGGCAATGTCAAGACCATCATTCCCCTCGAAGGTCCTGAGCTTGGCCGTTCCGTAGAGCTGTACGTCAACCTTCTTGCTTGAGGCCACAAGGAAGATGTTTCGCACTGCTTCCATGACGAATGGCTTGTTGTCCGATGCGACTATGATCCTGTTGCTTCCTGAAGCATTCATGGCATTCGACATCGTCGTCATGATGTTCCTGCCTTCGAGCACATTGAACGAGATGGTGGACACACCGATCCCGGACATGTTCACTGCGTCAAGGATGGATCTGGTGTAGCTTGAGACAGTACCGCCCTTCTGGGTGATAACGATGACCTTGTCGCCGTTTTTCATGTCTTCCTTGATCCAGCTCATCATGTCGTGGATCTGTGTTCCGACCGAGGTCGGAGTGTGGATCACGTTCCTGACGGTGTCGGCGATTGCCTCGGCCTTAGGGTCGAGAGGTGAGATGATCCATGACTCTCCGTTGCAGGAGGCGACTGCTTTCATTATGTCCGAGTTTGCAACGGGCCCGATCGTGAAGTCACTTTCCGCGAACTTCTCCCTTGTGATCGGCATGGCTCCACCTGCGATGTCGTAGACGCTGAGGTCGAGCTTTACACCATTCCTGCTGAGGTCCTTGGACGCAAGCAGCGCACCGCAGTAGAAATCCATCATCTGCTGGTTTGCGGTTTTCTGAGAATTGAGCGGCAGGGCGATGTTGACATTGATCTCATTCTTGCCGGCTCTGCTGAAGATGTCTTCAAGGTAGTCTCCAATTCCCTTCTTTTTCTCTTCTTCCTTGGCTTCAGGTTCAGTCTCCTCCTGCACAGCGGCGTCATTGCCTTCCGGCTCGGTGACGACTGGCTTCACGTCGGTGACGGCAACATCCTCCCATGCTGCCGGATTGTAAGGAATCTTCAGCATCTGTTTCCTTTCCAGCTTTTCCGACGTCATCCCGTTGATGTTCATGATGGACTTCTTGGAGACGTTGTATTTCTGGGCAATTGCTCCAAGATCCTCGAACCACTTGACTCTGTGGTAGAAATGATCTCCCTTGCCATCGTCCTTGACCTTCTGGTCCTGATTCTGCACGGTCTCTTCCCCCGCAGAGGTCTCATCCTTTATCGGGATGAGAAGGATCTGCCCGGCCTTCAAGCCTTCGGTCTCGAGGTGAAGCGCCCTGTTGGCGGCATAGATCTCCTCGATCGGGACGTTGTAGGCCTTGGTGATGGAGAAGAGAGTCTGCTTTTCCTGTACAATGTGAGAGTAGTAGACCTTCCCCTCGGAACGAACCTTCTCCTTGGAGACCGTCACTCCCGGGTTTGAATATCCCTGTGCGCTGGCAGCTGTTGCTGCGCAGAGCATCATGATGGCCGGCAAAATGGTGGATATGAGTCTTCTTTTCATCTTTCTAGAGGTTGTCATAAAAGTCAAGCAGCCCTCTGGTGAAGGACTTCCAGGACAGTCTTTCCTTTTCGGACTTGATCGAGATCCCGCAGAAGTTCTGAAGGTTGGTGTCGCTGAAGAACTTCACGATCTCCTTGACGATGAGGTCCGGTTCGGCCTTGTCTGCGACAAGTCCTGTGCCAGTCTCGCCAACGGCCTGCCTGAGGCCTCCTGTGTCTGTCACGACCATCGGTACCTCGAAGTGGTAGGCGATGGCATTGATTCCGCTCTGGGTCGCTGACCTGTATGGGAGGACCACGAGGTCGGCTGCTGAAAAGTAGAGCTTGACCTCGGAATCCTTGATGTACTGGGTGAACAGATGGATCCTGTCCTTGCCCTTTGATGAATCAATCAGAGCCTGGTATTTGTCGAAGGACCCGTAAGGCTCCCCGGCGATGACGAGCTGGTAGCTGTCGTCGAGCTCCTCGAAAGCTTTCAGCAGGATGTCCAGTCCCTTGTAGGTCCTGATCAGTCCGAAGAACAGAAGGGTCTTCTTCCCTTTGTCCAGCCCGAGTGCTTCCATCGCCTTGTCTTTCGGAAGCTTGCTCCCGAAATGCTCGTAGATCGGGTGGAACAGGGTCCGTTCCTTCGCTTTCGGCGAGAGGCGCGCAAGGTCTGCGGCAACTTCGTCGCAGAGACAGATGTTGCCGTTGCATCCCGACAGGAAGTATCTTGTCAGGGGTGCGTCGAAGAAACGCGGCTCATGCGGGATGACGTTGTGGAGGACCGACACGACCTTGCAGTGCTTCCTGAGCCTTCTTGCGATGAAGCCGAGCGACGGAGCAAACCAGGACATCCAGTAGCTCATCACCACGAGGTCCGGTTTCCACTGCAGGATCTTCCTGTAGGTCTTCCAGTATGTAAACGGATTAACCGTATCCAGGAGAGCTGTGCTCTCGATGGATACGGCGTCATCGTCGGATGTCACGTATTGAGTCTTGCCCGGAAAGAGGATCTCCGGATACTGCCTGGTGAAGTTGAATGCCTTGACCGTGCAGGTCTTGCTCAGTTCCTGATGCAGGCTAGCGTTGAACTGAGCGATCCCCCCTCGGAAGGGGTAGAAGCAGGACAGAATCGCGACTTTCAAATTATTCTGCCTTTTCTTCGGCTGCAGGAGCTGTCTCTGCTGCCGGAGTCTTGCCCTTGCTCTTGACGTACTCTGCGTTGAGGCCTGCGATGATTGCATCGGTGACGTCGAGGTCAGCTGATGCTGCAGCTACAGGGACTGAAAGGATGCCGCCCTGGGTTGAGATCACCATGGCATACTTGTTCTCCTCGGTGAACTTCTGGATGAAGGTGTTGATCGCGTCGGCAATCTGGTTCATCATGACCTGCTGCTCCTCTGCGATTTCCTGCTGCTTCTGGGCTGCATAGTTGTTGAAGCTGTTCTGCTGCTCCTGAAGCTTCTGGCCCCTCTGCTCTGCGACTGAACGGACGAGAAGACCCTTGTCAAGGTCTGACTGGAACTTGTTGTAGTCGCTCTGGAGCTTGTTGCCTCTCCTGGTGACTTCGTCAGAGATGCTCTGCACCTTTGTCTCTACGACGGTCCTGAGGTCGTTTGCCATGTCATACTCGTTGGTGACTCTGTCGAGGTCGAACCATACGATTGAACCTGGCTGGGCGTTTGCCTCGATTGCTTCACCGGCGCCTGCGGACTTTCCGGATCCGTTTGATGTGAGCTGGATGATGCCGAGCGCAGCGACAGCTGCGAGAGCGATGATGCTGAGAATCAGTGGTGTCTGTTTCATGTTATAAAAATTCTTTATTGTTTTGATTCCGATGGATAAGTAAGGATACAAATGTAATTAAAAAATCTTGATCTTCGAAAGATAAGCCTGGATTGTTTTCTCCAGTCCCATGTAAATGGCATCGCAGATGATCGCATGTCCGATGGAAACCTCGTCTGTCCAAGGGATGGTTTCGATGTAGTACTGGAGATTCTCGAGGCTGAGATCGTGTCCTGCATTGAGCCCGAGACCAAGCTCCCTTGCCCTGAGGGCGGCGGCAAGATAGGGGGCTATTGCCTTTTCGCGGTCCTTGGAATAGTCGGCTGCGTAGCCGGCGGTGTAGAGCTCCACCCTGTCGGCACCGCATGCTGCGGCACCCTCGGCCATGGCAGGGTCCGGGTCGATGAATATTGAAGTGCGGATTCCCTTCTCCTTGAACCTGCGGCATACGTCTGTGAGGAATTCCTTGTTCGCCAATGTGTCCCATCCTGCATTGGAAGTGATTGCATCATGGGCGTCAGGAACGAGGGTCACCTGGTCGGGAACCACTTCGAGGACCAGGTCGATGTAGCTCGGGATGGGGTTTCCCTCGATGTTGAACTCGGTCCTTACGTTAGGTCTGATGGCCCTGACATCTGCGTAGCGGATGTGTCTCTCGTCCGGCCTTGGATGGACTGTGATGCCTTCTGCTCCGAAGGTCTCGCAGTCGATGGCTGCCTTCTCCACGTCAGGCATGTTGCCACCTCTTGCGTTCCTGATGGTGGCTATCTTGTTGATGTTGACACTGAGTCTTGTCATTCGCTTTGTCCGTTTCAATAGTTATAAGTGCAAAAGTAGTGATTAATGTTCAGTTTTAGCAAAGTTTGTGTTATTTTTGAATTCTCAATCACAATCAAGCTTCATAGATGAACCTAGGAATCTACACCAGAAACGACTCCATGCTGGAGGACGCGCGTCTTGTCTCCATGCTCGGACGCCTCCGTGATGCCTCGTTCGGAATCAAGAGGGTTCACGATGCCTCCGATCTCAAGGAAGGTGTCGACATGCTGCTCAGCGTCGGTGGGGACGGCACTTTCCTGTCGGCCTCGAAGAGGGTCGGCGATTCCGGCATACCGGTCCTTGGCATCAATCTGGGGCGGCTTGGATTCCTTTCCGAGTACAGCCCCGAGGAAGCCTGCGAGGCGCTGCTTTCCGGCAGGTATGAACTGGAGGACAGAGGGTTGGTCCGCACGTCGGTCGACGGCAAGATCCTCGAGTCCGGCTCCGATTTCTGGCCATATTCACTGAATGAAGTCTGTGTCCACAGGACGGGGGCAGCCATCCTCGGCATCGAAGTCTCCATCGATGGGGACCCTCTCCCTGCCTACTGGGCGGATGGCCTGCTTGTGGCCACCAGCTCCGGATCGACTGCATATTCATTGAGCGCCGGCGGCCCGATCTGCTCGCCTGATGCGAAGGTCCTGATCATCGCGCCGGTCGCTCCGCACAACTTGAATGTGCGTCCGCTTGTCGTCCCTGACTCTGCGGTGATCTCCATCTCGATGCGCTCCAGGGATGATTCCGTGCAGCTTTCGATGGACAACCGTGAGCTGCTTCTGGCACCGTCCGCGAAGCTTGAGGTCGGGGTGGCACAGTTTTCGCTCAAGAGGGTTCGCCTCGGGAAGTCGAACTTCTTCAAGGCTCTGACCACGAAACTGTTCTGGGGTGAAGACATCCGGAACGAGGAAGAAAGATAATTACAGAAATGGAAGATATCATCAAGGTCCCGGTCCACGTGTCCATCATCATGGATGGAAACGGCCGTTGGGCGAAACAGAGGGGAAAGGAAAGGGTCTTCGGACATGCCGAAGGCGTTGAAAGTGTGCGCGCCTGTGTCGAGGCAGCTGCCGAGTCGGGGGTCAAGTATCTGTCCCTGTTCGCGTTCTCTGAGGAGAACTGGTCCCGTCCGGAGGCGGAGGTCTCCACTCTGATGGGGCTCATGATGAAGGCAATCGCGGACGAGATCGAGTCGCTTGCCGGAAAGGGAATCGCTTTCCGCGTCCTTGGCAACCTCTCGAGACTGAGTGGTGAGCTGCGCGAGGCCATCCGCGGCGCGGAGGAAAGGACCGCCGCAGCGGCAGGGGAGTCCCCACGCATGACCCTCATCGTCTTCCTGAGCTACAGCGGCAAGTGGGACATCATGCAGGCCGCTTCCAAGCTCGCGCTTGAATATTCAAATGCGCCGGAGAGCATCTCCGGGCTGCCTGTGTCCGCTCTCGACAAGTATCTTGTCACCGCAGGGATCCCTGACCCGGACCTTATGATCCGCACTTCAGGAGAGCAGCGCATCAGCAATTACCTTCTCTGGCAGACTGCCTACACGGAGCTTCTCTTCGTCGACAAGCTCTGGCCTGACTTCAGGAAGCAGGATTTCAAGGATGCCCTGCTGGAGTACTCGCACCGTGACAGACGTTATGGAAAAGTCAAATAATTGCGTATATTTGCATTTTTGAAAACATAGAGAATCGATTTGATGAAGATACGTCACATAGTTCCACTTTTCCTGCTTCTGGCCGCAGCCATTCCGTCCTTTGGACAGGATGCCCGGAAGGAGTCTGTTCCCGTTGAGGTCAACTATGACTCTCCGAAGGAGTACATCATCGGAGGCGTCACCGTTGAGGGCAACCGTGCCTACGGTGCGGAGCAGATCATCTCTCTTGCGGGTCTGTACAAGGGCGTCCGCATGAAGGTTCCGGGAGAGGACATCTCCAATGTGGTCCGCAGGCTTTGGATGCAGAGGTACTTCGAGGATGTGGCTCTTGAAATCGACCATCTCAGCGAGAACGGGGATTCCGCTTTCTTCAAGCTGAAGGTCCAGGAGCGTCCAAGAGTCTCCGCATGGCTTTTCACCGGAGTGAAGAAGGGCGAGAAGAAGGATCTGGACGAGAGACTCAATCTCCGCCCGGGACGTGAGTGCTCCGATTATGTCGTGTCGACATCGATCGACATCATCAAAAGGTTCTACGCTGAGAAAGGATTCATGAACTGCACCGTCGAGGTCGAGACCCAGAAGGACTCGATGGTCAGGAACGGTACCAGGGTCACTTTTGCTGTCGACCGTGGCGAGAAGGTAAAGATCAAGGAAATCAACTTCTCCGGAAATGAGGGAGTCAAGGATTTCACACTGGCCCGCGCCATGAAGAAGACTAAGGCCAAGAAACTTTACAACTTCTTCAGCAGCAAGAAGTTCAATGAAAAGGAGTATCCAAACGACAAGAATAACCTGATCAGCAAGTTCAACGAAGCCGGCTACCGTGACGCCAGGATCATCAAGGATTCCATCTACTACGTCGAACCGGGAAGGCTCGGCATCGACTTCGAGTTCGACCAGGGAAAGAAATACTATTTCAGGGACATCTCATGGACCGGAAACTCCGTCTACTCGACCGACCAGCTCAATGAGATCCTCAAGATCAAGAAAGGCGACGCCTACGATGTCGTCACCATGCAGCACAGACTCAATGGCGGTGGAAAGCAGACCGACAGGGACGTGTCCAAGCAGTATCGCGACAACGGCTACCTGTTCTTCTCCGTCACCCCTGTCGAGCTTAATGTCGAAGGCGATTCCGTCGATGTGGAGATGCGAATCTCTGAAGGAAAGCAGGCAACGCTCAACAACATCGTCATCAACGGAAATGACCTTACCAATGAAAAGGTCGTCCGCCGCCAGATATTCACCCGTCCAGGCTACCTCTTCAGCCAGAGCGACTTCGAGAGGTCCATCCGAGAGATTGCTTCCCTCGGGCAGTTCGACCCTGAGGCCATCATGGGCGATGGTGGCTGGTCCATCATCCCTAACCAGCTGAACAACACTGTGGACCTTGTCTACAATGTGACAGAGAAGCCTTCCAGCCAGCTGGAGCTGTCCGGAGGATGGGGCGCGCGCACCTTCGTCGCATCCGTCGGTGTGAACTTCAACAACTTCTCTACCTCGAGGATGTTCGAGAAGAACGCTTGGCGTCCGGTTCCGCTTGGAGATGCACAGACGCTTTCAATCAAGCTCCAGACGAACGGTACCTACTACTCGTCATTCGTGTTCGGATTCACCGAGCCGTGGCTCTTTGGAAAGAAGCCTACTTCCCTCCAGCTCCAGAGCTACTATTCAAGGCAGACGGACTCCTACCTTGCAATCGGTATCCTCAGCAATGCCAGGGTCATGCAGGTCTATGGCTTCACCGCCGGAATCGGAAACCGCCTGAAGTGGCCTGACAACTACTTCACTCTCTACAACGGTCTCAGCTGGCAGGTCTATGACCTCAAGAACTGGCTCGATGGCTACTTCATGTTCAATGATGGCAAGTCCCACAACCTCAGCTACAACCTCAGCCTGAGCAGAACTTCCACCGACCAGCAGATCTATCCTCGTGCAGGATCGGTCTTCTCCGCAACCCTCCAGATCACTCCTCCTTACTCTCTCTTCAGAAGCAAGGACCGTGGCGTCCTTGATGAGAGCGGACATCCGACCAAGGTCAAGAGCTACAAGGACATCGACTATGACAAGTGGACATCCCAGGAACGCTACAAGTGGATCGAGTATCACAAGTGGAAGCTCAGTGCCGAGACCTACACCAAGCTTATCGGCGACCTGGT
>JAGHSC010000190.1 GCA_018066065.1 Candidatus Cryptobacteroides faecihippi | reverse complement strand
TGCATCCTCGTACTCGACCTTCTTTGCCTGAAGCGAGATCTTCGGATACTTTGAAGTGATTGATGAAGGCTGGAAGAGGCCATCAAACGTGAATGTCAGAGGAGTTCCATCAGAGATGAATCTAGTGTTCACGCCACCCAGCGATGCAATCTGTGAAAGCTCGACAAGATTGGCCGGAACTTCGGCAGAGAACTTGCCGTCAACGACATGGACGGTAAGGTGGAAGTTGTCAGGGACGAAGATTTCCAGAGAATCAGGAGCATTTGCTTCAAACGATCCATTGATGACGGTCGTGTCTGAGACTTTTGTACATGCAGCAGCAAGGATGCAGGCTGCAGAGGCAATGAGAATTGATCTTGTTTTCATTATCTGTTTCTGTTATTATCTATTATCTCTCCGAAGAGAATGAGTATGGCCTGTCTGCCTCAGAGGTACCCCTGGAAGTTTCAGGCTCTGAAGCCATCCTGACCTTGATCTTCGCACCTGCGACAAGGTCTGAATGCCTTACATAATCCTTGGTCCAGTTCTTTCCGTTGACCGTCATGGACTGGATGTAGAAGTTGTCCTTGCTGTTCTGCGGCGCCTCGATGACGAAGCTCTTGCCGTCAGGACGGGTGACGGTCACCTTCTTGAACAGAGGTGTGCCGAGAGCATATTCATCGGAAGCAGGGCAGACTGGGTAGAAGCCCATTGCGGAGAACACGTACCAGGCCGAAGTCTGGCCATTGTCCTCGTCTCCGCAGTAGCCATCGAAGTTTGCCACGTAGAACTTTTCCATGACCTCGCGGATCCTCGCCTGGGACTTCCAAGGCTGGCCGCTCCAGTCGTAGAGGTAGAGCATGTGCTGGATAGGCTGGTTGCCGTGGGCGTAGTTGCCCATGTTCATCACCTGCATCTCGCGGATCTCGTGGATCACGCCGCCGTAGTAGCTGTCGTCGAACAGAGGCGGCATTGTGAAGACAGTGTCCATCATGGCGTTGAAGCCTTCGTCGCCGCCCATCAGGTCGATGAGGCCCTGAGGGTCGTGGAAGACAGACCAGGTGTAGTGGAGGCTGTTTCCCTCGGTGAAGTCACCTCCCCACTTGAGAGGGCTGAAAGGCCTTGAGAATGAACCATCGAGGTTCCTTCCCACCATCAGATTGTTCTCAGGATCGAAGAGGTTCCTGTAGTTCAGCGCAGCCTTTGCGTAAGGAGCAAGCTCCTCCTCGCTCTTTCCAAGAGCCTTTCCCAAAGTGTAGATGCACCAGTCGTCGTATGAATATTCAAGAGTCCTGGCGGCACTCTCGTTGATGCCGACGTTGCAAGGCACGAAGCCAAGGCTGTCATAGTACTCCCAGCCGCGGCGGCCTGTAGACGAGACAGAAGGGTGCATTGAATGGGCACCGCTGACGACTGCATCCCAGAGCTTCTCCACATCGTAGCCGCGGATGCCCTTGATGTAGGCATCGGCAACGACAGAGGCAGAATTGTTTCCGACCATGCATCCACGGTGGCCAGGGCTTGCCCACTCAGGCAGGAAGCCACTCTCCAGCCAGTAGTTGACAAGGCTTTCCTGCTCCTTGACACTCTGTCAGGATAGACCAGGTTCATCAGCGGGAAGAGGCATCTGAAAGTGTCCCAGAAGCCCGTGTCCGTGCAGAAGTAGCCAGGCTTCACTCCACCCTCGAACGGGCTGTAGTGAACCCTGTTGCCCTGGGCATCGACCTCGGACATGTCGCGAGGGAAGAGAAGCGCACGGTAGAGGCAGCTGTAGAATGTCCTGAGGTGGTCGACATCGTCATCCTCGACCTTGATCCTGCCGAGAGTCTCGTTCCACGCAGCCCTGCCCTCGGCAGCAACTGCATCGATGTCCTTTCCGTCAAGCTCACGAAGGTTGATCTCAGCCTGCTCGAGGCTGATGAACGAAGATGCCACCTTGAGGTTGACCTTCTGGCCTTTGGCGGTCTTGAAGCCGACCAGGTCAAGAGAAAGCTCAGACTCCGATTCGAGTGCCTGCGAAAGCACACCGTCGGCTACGGTGCCGACATAGGTGAAAGGAGTGTCGGACTCGACCACGAACCAGTTCTTGAAATCATCGCTGACGCCTCCATGGTTGAGGGTTGAATAGCCGACAACCCTGTTCTTCTCAGGGATGACCTTGACGTAGGATCCTCTCTGGTAGGCGTCCACCACGAAATAGGAA
>JAGHSC010000225.1 GCA_018066065.1 Candidatus Cryptobacteroides faecihippi | reverse complement strand
CGTTCCTCAGCCGGGTCTTAAGATCGTAGATGGGCAGCCTGTCGCCAACACGCTCGTGCCGCGCCAGTGTCGAGATTACCGAATCTGGCAACGGCTTTGAGGCATACGCCAAGATAGGTTCGCGCAGCTCCGTCGCTACCACCGCGCGCTGACAATCCTTTTTCCCACGATGCCGATGGACAACGGGCTGGACATACTGATTGCAGACAGAGGAGGAAAGATCGGCAAGGCGGTCGAGGAGTCCCTCCACGCACACGGACTGAGCGTGGAAGTGCTTGACGAAAGTGCAGTTGTCAATGATGAGCCTGGCTACATCCGGCTGATCGGGAAGAAGGTCGAGGAGTGCCACCCAAGGCTGGCAATGCCCATATTCAAGGAAGAGTGGCTGGCTCGTCACGCAGAGAAGATCAGCTGCGCGGTGCCTGTCGCCGCGGCTGACACCATCGCGATGCTGGATGACAAGGTGAAGTGTTCGGAGCTCTGCAGCAAGCTGGGAATCAGGCAGCCCGGGATGTACCGGGACGATGAGGTCAGCCGCATCAAGGAATGGCCGGTCGTCTTCAAGAGAGCAGACGGGCTGAGCGGCTCCTCCGTCTACTTCCCGAAGGACAGGAAGGCCCTTGAAAATCTCATCCGTTCAAGCAGGAAACCACATCTGACCATGGACTTCATCGAAGGGTATGACTGCTCTGTGGATGCAATACGATGGCCGATGGAAGATGGATCTGTCTTCTGGTCTGCAATGGCCTACAGAGTGATCTTTCCGCGACGGAAAGGCATCTCGTCAGTCAGGCTGGGAACCGTACGGAAGGACTTGGAGGAAACAGCTCGAAGGATTCTTGACGCGGTTGACTACAGAGGCGTATGCGGCCTTGATTTCAGAATATCCAGACAGACAGGCGAGGCATTCTTCCTCGAGTGCAATCCAAGGTTCAGCGGAGGCATCCGCTCTTCCCTCACCGCAGGCCTGGACCTTCCATTCCTGCTCTGGAAGCTCGCAAACGGAGAAAGGCCGTCAGCCCCAAAGCTCAGGAGCCACAGGCTCTCCATAGACTTCGACACCTTGCTGGAAAGAAAGTAGCGGGATTTCCATTTGCAGGCAGGAATTCGTAACTTAGCCATTGATAACCAGCATTTCAGAAATGGCATCCAAACTCAGACACACACTGTCGGCCTGCCTCATCCTGGCAGTGGCGGCAAGCAGCTGCAGCACAGCATCCCATAAGGCAAAGAACTGTTCAGAGGTTCAGAAGGAGGACTTCATCCTCGTCACCCAGAAGGGAGGACCGGAGCTTGGATATTCCGGAAAATCAGGTGTTTCCATCATCAGCAAGGGTGGACACTTCTTCAAGGACCACAACAGGAACGGCAAGCTTGATGCTTACGAGGACTGGAGACTGTCGCCTGAAAAGAGAGCCAAGGCTCTGACGAAGGATCTTTCGATCGAGGAGATCGCCGGCCTGATGCAGTGCAGCCACATGCAGGCCCTGCCCGGCACGAATGCAAACCACTATGGCGGGAAGAATTTCCGCAAGAGCGGGGCAAAGGCCAGTGACCTGACCGACGAGCAGAAGGTCTTCCTGGACAAGGACAAGGTGAAGTCCGTCCTGCTCGCAGGAGCAGAGAGCAAGCAGACCATCTGCAAGTGGGTCAACAACATCCAGAACTATGTCGAGGGCATGGATCATGGCATCCCGGTTGCCATCCTTTCCGACCCGAGAAACGGGGCAAGCTCCGACATGGAGTTCTACGCAGGGAGCGGCGGCGACATCTCAAGATGGCCGGAAGCTCTTGCGACCGCAGCCACTTTCGACCCTGAGGTGGCCAGGGAGTTCGGCGAAGTCGCTTCTGCCGAGTACCGTGCCCTGCATCTCCACGGCGCTTTCTCCGAAGGCCGATCTTCCTGGAGAGCCTCGCTGGTGGAGGACCGACGGAACTTTCGGTGAGAATCCCGAGCTGACGGCCGACATGGTCAGGGCTTACTGCGACGGCTTCCAGACGTCTTCCAGGGAGCAGTCGATCAGGGGCGCATGGGGCTACGGCAGCGTCAACACGATGGTCAAGCACTGGTACGGCTATGGTGCACAGGAAGGTGGACGAGAAGCTCATTTCGCCAATGGAGAGTACGGTGTCTTCCCTTCTGACAATCTCGAGGCTTTCCGGATGCCGTTCGTGGAAGGTGCCTTCAAGCTCGAGAACGGGACAGGATGCACGGCAGCGGTGATGACCAACTACTCCATCCTCTGGAACCAGGATCCTTCCGGGGAGAATGTCGCATGCTCATATTCAAAGTACCTGATCCAGCAGAAGCTGCGCGAGGAATCCGGCTTCGATGGTGTCGTCTGCACTGACTGGGACGTCACCTTCAACTGCAGCTCGATGTTCCCGGAGACGGGCATCGGCAGAGGCAAGCCGTGGGGCGTGGAGGGCCTTTCATTCGCGGAGAGGCATCTGCGGATCATGCTCGCAGGTGTGGACCAGTTCGGTGGGGAGAATGACATCGAGCCGGTCCTGGCGGGCTACAGGCTCTGGGCTGAGCAGTTCGGAGAGGAGTCTGCGCGCAGGCGCTTCGAGGAATCGGCCTACAGAATCCTGCTGACGATGTTCCGCACAGGAATATTCGAGAATCCGTTCGACGACATCGAGAAGGTCGAAGAGGTCGTGGGATGCAGCGATTTCATGGAAAGAGGCTATCAGGCCCAGCTGAAGTCAGTCGTGATGCTCAAGAACAAGGGTGTCCTTCCGGTTTGCGAGAAGGCCAGCATGTACGTGCCGAAGAGGCACTTCCCTGCCGTTCCAGGCATCTGGGGCGGAGTTTCTGCAGAGAAGGTGGACTACCCTGTGGACATCGAGATGGTGAGGAAGAACTTCAACGTGGTGGACACGCCTCAGGAGGCCGACTTCGCTCTCGTCTTCATCGAGGGGCCCGCCGTCACACTTGGATATTCAGCTGAGGACCTGGCTGCAGGCGGCAATGGCTACGTGCCGATCAGCCTTCAGTACGAGGACTACACCGCGGAGACCTCAAAGGAGGTGACGATCGCGGGCGGAAACCCTCTGGAGAAGGGTACGAACAGGTCTTTCAAGGGAAAGAGTGTCAAGACTTACAACCGTGACGACATGGTGCTTGTCCAGGAGACGAAGGCAGCCATGGGAGAGAAGCCCGTGGTTGTTGCGGTCGACATGAAGCGCGCGACCGTCCTCTCGGAGATCGAGCCATGGTGCGATGCACTCCTGGTGCTGTTCAGCGTGCAGAAGCAGACTGCGCTGGACATCGTCAGAGGCGCTTTCGAGCCATCAGGCCTGCTGCCTCTCCAGATGCCTGCGAATATGCTCACGGTCGAGGCTCAGAAGGAAGATCTGACGCTCGACATGGAGTGCTACCAGGATTCCGAGGGAAATGTCTACGATTATGCCTTCGGCATGAACTGGGGCGGCGTCATCAATGATGCCCGTGTCCAGAGATATTCCGTCAGGAAATAAGTAACTATTTCATAAAGACGAAGAAGATTGCCAGGACAAGGCAGCCGAAGGAGGCCAGTTGATTCCAGTGAAGGGACTCACCCTTGAAGAGGACCGTCACAACGATGCTGAAGACCAGCAGGGAGACAACCTCCTGGATTACCTTGAGCTGAACCAGCGAGAAAGGACCGCCATTGCCTGAAAAGCCGATACGGTTAGCCGGAACCTGCGCACAGTACTCGAAGAAGGCAAGCCCCCACGAGAACAGGATGACCAGGATCAGAGGCCACCCGGTGGAGATCTTCATCTCCTGCAGCTTGAGATGGCCATACCATGCAAAGGTCATGAACACGTTGGAAAGGACCAACAGAAGAATTGTAGAAAAAGCTTTCATTTCGATCTCAAAGAAAGAGGGTGACCAAGTCAGTCAGACAGGTCACCCTATTTCGGATATTCAGTTAGTTGAGATTACTTCTTGCCCTTGGCAGCAGCCTTGTTCTGGCTCTTTACAGTAGCGTCGAACATGACTGGAGTACCGATGAAGATTGAAGCGTAGGTACCGATGCAGATACCGAGGATGAGGGCAACTGCAAGACCTCTGATGGACTCACCGCCGAAGATTGCGATTGCAAGCATGGTGACGAGTGTAGAGACAGAGGTGTTGACCGTACGGGTCAAGGTTGCATTCAATGCAAGGTTGGTGTTCTCCTTGAGGTCTGCGTTAGGATGCATCATTCTGTACTCACGGATACGGTCGAAGATAACCACGTTATCGTTGATAGCGTAACCGATGATGGTAAGGATAGCCGCGATGAACGTCTGGTCGACGTCAAGGTTGAATGGCAGGATACCAGAGAACAGAGAGAAGAAGCCGATGACGATGAGGGCAGTGTGTGCGAGTGATACGACACCACCGAGACCCCATGTCCAACCCTTGAACCTGACAGCGATGTAGGCGAAGATCACGAAGAGAGCAAGGATGACGGCAATGATAGCGTCACGCTTGATGTCGTTTGCGATGGTAGGACCCACCTTGTCAGAAGAGATGATACCGTTGGCATTGCCGAGGGTAGACTTGAACTCATCGATAGAAAGCTTCTCCTTGAAGAATGGAAGGAGAGCATTGTAGAGCTTGGACTCAACCTCTGCATCAACGTCGGTAGACTCCTCGTTGTTCTTGTACTGTGTAGTGATCTTCATCTGGCTCTCACCACCGAACTGCTTGACCTCGACAGCACCGTCGAACTCAGCGAGTGCAGCCTCACGGATCTGCTCTGCGGTCACAGGCTGGTCGAAGCGTACGACATAGGTACGGCCACCGGTGAAGTCGACACCGTAGGTAAAGCCCTTGGTGAAGAGTGAGACGAGGGAGATGAGGATGAGGACACCTGAGACGATGTAGGATACCTTGCGGGCCTTGATGAAGTCGAAGCTGGTGTTCTTGAGGAAGTTCTTCGTGAGGCTGTTCTCGAATGAGATGTTCTTGCCCTTGGCAATGCGGTCATCGAAGAAGAGCCTGGTGATGAAGATTGATGTGAGGACAGAGGTGACGATACCGATGATCAATGTGGTGGCGAAGCCCTGGACAGGACCTGAACCGAAGACAAAGAGAACGATACCGGTAAGGAGTGTGGTCACCTGACCGTCGATGATTGCAGAGTAAGCGTTCTTGTAACCGTCGGCGACAGCCTTTCCAAGGCCCTTGCCGGCAGCAAGTTCTTCCTTGACACGCTCGTAGATGATCACGTTGGCATCCACAGCCATACCCATGGTCAGGACGAGACCTGCGATACCAGGGAGAGTGAGGACGGCGCCGAATGAGACGAGGACACCGAAGAGAAGGAGAACGTTGCAGAGGAGTGCGAGGTCAGCAGCGACACCGGCTCCCTGATAGAAGAAGATCATGTAGAGGAGGACGAGCACGAAGGCGATGATGAATGAGATCATACCTGCCTTGATGGACTTCGCACCGAGTGAAGGACCTACGACCTGCTCCTGGATGATGGTTGCAGGTGCAGGAAGCTTACCTGACTTGAGGACGTTGACAAGGTCGTTTGCCTCTTCAGGAGTGAAGTGTCCGGTGATTGAAGAGTTACCTCCGGTGATGGCGCCGTTTACATTAGGATAAGAGTAAACCATGCCATCGAGTACGATTGCGATCTGCTTTCCGACATTGTCGCCGGTCATGCGTGCCCAGATGTTGGCACCCTCGGCGTTCATGCTCATTGAAACAGAAGGCTCACCGTTCTGGCCGTGCTCGTAGACGGTACGTGCGTCGGTGACGACACCACCGTCAAGCTTAGCCTTGCCATCCCTTGAGGTAGCCTTGATGGCTACGAGCTCGAAGATGTTGTCTGCTGCGAGACGCTCTGAAGGATGAACGGTCCACATTGCCTTGAACTCAGCAGGGAAGATCTCTGCGATCTGAGGCATTGCGAGGTACCTGTTGACCTTTGCAGTGTCGACTGCGGAAGCGAAACCGATGCATGCGTCACCGGCCTGTGAAGGGGTGAGGACTGCGAAGAGAGGGTTGACCTTCCTGTAAGCCTCGAACTCCTTGCTGGTCTCCTGGTTCTGTGCAAGCTCTGAAGAGATGAGAGAGTCAGCAGCCTCGGTAACCTCCTCGGCCTCTGCAGGCTCAGCCTCGACAGCGTCGTCGGAAAGAATCTCTGCGAGCTTTGCGTTGGCCTCTGCAAGATAGCCGGCAACCTCCTGGTTTGTGAAAGTCTCCCAGAACTCGAGGGATGCGGTACCCTGGAGGAGCTTCCTGACACGCTCAGGCTCCTTGACACCAGGGAGCTCGACGAGGATTCGGCCACTGTTTCCAAGCTTCTGGATGGAAGGCTGGGTGACACCGAAACGGTCGATACGGTTTCTGAGGACGTTGAATGAGTTTGCAACAGCGCTTTCAGCCTCCTCGCGGATGACATTGATGACATCGGCATCTGAAGACTCAGGCTTGATCTTGTCCTTCATCTCATAGGTACCGAAGACCTGTGCAAGCCTCTGGCCGTTGCCGACCTCCTTCCATGCGTCAGCGAAGAGAGTGATGAAATCCTCCCTTGAGTTGACGCTGCGCTCCTTTGCGAGAGCGAGAGCCTTGTTGAACTCCGGAGTGTTGTTGTTGCCGGAGATGGCCTTTACAAGATCCTGGAGCTGAACCTGAAGCATCACGTTCATACCGCCCTTGAGGTCAAGGCCGAGGTTGATCTCCTTGGTCTTGCACTCCTTGTAGGTGTTCCAGAGATAAACCTTCTTGTTTGAGATGGAATCAATGAAGACCCTGTTCTGATCCTTCCTGATGGAATCCAGATAATAAGCCTGGTCCTCAACGGCAATCTTGGCGAAAGCGGCAGAGTTCTGTGCCTCGGCGACAGCCTTCTCCGCGAACTTTTCAGCCTTCTTTTCCTGGATAGCGGTCACTGCCGTGAAGGAAAGCTGCCAAAGGGAAGCGATAGCCAACAGGACAGCGACGAGCCTGATCCAACCTTTACTTTGCATAATACGTTAATTTTTTATCGATTTTTATCCTATTATTCTCGTGTGCCTAAAAATAAGGGTACAAATTTAGCATTTTTTTCTTAGAAATAAATTATCTGCCAAGTATTTCTTATTTTTGCAGTCGCACAGATGCAGATTTATCGGATGAAACACAGTTGCCTTCATAGTCTGGCCATGGTATTGGTCCTGATGACCCTCTCGACAGGTGCCCAGGCACAGGTCAGGGTGAACAGACTGCTCGCAAGGGCGGACTCCGCCATGCTGGCCTATGATTTCAACACCGCACTGCAATTCTGCCGGAAGGCAATGGAGACAGTGGATTCCTTGTCCCTTGCCAAGGTGGAGGAGAAGATGCTGATGGCCCAGAACGGACTCAGCATGATGGATTTCTGCAGCCAGCCTTCAGTCGTGGCCAAGAGAGTATTCCCGCTCAAGGACTTCTTCCTCTTCTATCCGCTTCCGGAAAACAGCTGGAGAAAGACCCCGAACCAGCTCGATTCCCTCCCCGACGCGCTCTCGATGGCAGTCTACTACCAGGAAGGGGCATCGCAGATCTACTATTCGGCGAAGGACGAGGAAGGGATCAGGAACATCTACAGGACAAGCCGCAGGGACTCGATCTGGAGCGCCCCTGCCCTGATCAACGAGCAGCTGACCAGTTCGTCGGACGAGATCTACCCAATGGTCTCGCCGGACGGAAAGACCTTGACCTTCGCATCGAAGGGTCTCTACGGCATGGGTGGCTATGACCTCTACCAGGCTAGCTGGAACCCTGAGACAAAGGACTGGGACGTCCCTGTGAACATGGGCTTCCCGTACTCATCGCCCTACGACGACTACCTGTTCACCAACACCGAGGACGGGAAGTATTCAATCTTTGCGTCAAACCGCGAATGCGGGAAGGACAGCGTGTGCATCTATGTCCTTGAATATGATGTCATGCCCGTGCGCACATCCGTGAAGGGAGTCAAGGATCTCCGAGATCTCGCTTCGCTCAGCCCGAAGGATGACCCGACAAGGATGGACAACGGTTCGGCAGTCTCCGGAGAGACTCCCGAGGACCTTGAGCAGAAGCACTACCTGGAGCAGTTGAAGGAGGTCCGCATCATGAGGGACTCGATCGCCAGGTTCAACAAGAGGATGGACTCCATGAGGTCAAGGCTCTCATCGGCCACCGACGAGGAAAGATCGATGCTCACAGACGCGATCATGGATGGCGAGCTTCACTTGCCTGCCCTCAACGACGCTCTCAAGAAGTCGATCCAGAAGCTGCAGGACATCGAGATGGACTTCCTGATGAAGGGAGTGGTCTTCGATGCAAAGAAACTGCAGGCCCAGGCTGACAAGGAGGTGGTAGGGGCCTCATCAGGCTACACATTCTCCAGGAACAGCTACGGACCATCCTTCAGGCTCGAGATGGAGAAGCCTGTCCAGAAGTTTGACTATTCATTCATGATCCTCCCCGAAGGACGCTTTGCCGAGGACAACAACCTTCCTTCAGGCCTCGTCTACCAGATTCAGATCTTCACACAGGGAAAGAAAGCCACGATCGACGAGATCAACGGCCTGAGCCCAGTCTTCGAGAAGCACAACACCTCCGGCAAGTACACCTATTCAGTGGGTGTGTTCCGCACCTACGTCGACGCACTGAGCAACCTGAACAAGGTCAAGGCCAGAGGCTTCAGGACAGCGATAATCACGGCCTTCCTGAATGGCAAGCCTATGGGAATCGCAAACGCAAGGGAGATGGAGTCAAGCGTAATGAGCCTGTTCTCCGTCAGGATCTACCCTGCCGACGGCCAGTCCCTCAAGGAATCAGCCCTCGATGCGATCCACGCGCTGACCCAGAAAGACCTTCTCAAGACGGTAGAAGACGGTTCCGTGGTCTACAAGGTCGGTCCTTTCGACGACAGGGAGGATGCGCAGGAGCTCCTCGAGGCGGTCAAGGCTGCCGGTGAAGGCAGCGTCTCGATCGTAGAGCAGGATTAATCTTCCGCAGCCCAGGCAGTCCAAGGGCGTGAAAGCAAGGCCGAATTGTGATAGCGCGGATCGAGAGTCACCTCCTCGCCAAGCCATTCCGGTCTCGGAAACGGTTCATCAGCAGAGCCTAGCTCGATCTCAGCAACTACAAGTCCCTCGTTGAGTCCATGGAACTCATCGATTTCCCAGACATGCTCGCCGTCCGAGGAACGGACCAGATGGCGCGTCTTCTCTATCGTGCGGCCCTTGCAGAGGCCAAGGTAGAACTCGGCATCGCTGACAGGAATTTCATTCTCCACTTCGACACGCGTGGTGCCGGACGCATCCCTCGCACCCTTGCGGGTAAGGTAGGCCGTACCATCCATGATGCGGACGCGGAACGGACCATGGGAATCCCTCAGGTAGCCCTGGACGACATGACAGGACTTGAAGGCTTCTTTCCGGAAGTCTCCGCACACAAGGAATTTCCTTTCGATCTCCAGAGCCATTGATCCTAGAACTGGAAGTAGATGAACGACTGAAGGTCAGCGACGATGAACTGGAAGATGACAAAGACTGCAAGCGCGCAGACAAGCACCATCAGAGGCAGAGGCATCTTTGCGAACCAGATGCGGTAGCGACGCTTGAACCTCTCCGGGAGCCAGTGGATGATCATGCCGACGATGAACACGATGATCACATTCCTGTGGTGCCATGCCATCTGAGGGACAAGGCTCATGTCCCATCTGCCGCCGATCCTCTCGACCATGTTTCTGGCAGTGTTCCAGGCCTGCTCGTTCGCAAGGGCAGGATCAAGGTTGGAGCCGCTCCTGAAGAACAGGCGGGTGAAGGTGATGAAGATGAATGTCATCAGCACGGACCAGGCGGTGTCCAGCCACTTGAACTCAGCCTTGAAGCGGCACATGTGGTAGAGCATGTGGACCAGTGCACCGAAGGCGATGATCGCAGTCCAGACGAAGAACATGTTGAACACGGCAGCCGGCCAGGTGACCTTGAGCCAGTAGAAAGTCAGGCAGATCAGCGAGATGACCAGTGCCCTGATGTAGACATTGCAGCTGTGCCAGAAGCGGTAGATCAGCATTCCGAGGCCGTTGAGACCACCCCAGATCATGAAGTTCCAGCTCGCACCGTGCCAGAGTCCGCCAAGCAGCATGGTGTCCATCCTGTTGATGTCGGAGATCAGCTCCTTGCGGAGTCCCTTGCAGAATCCGATGAGCAGGGCCAGCACCACGGTAAGGACCAGGACGACGCCGAAGACCCACCAGTTCTTGGCCAGCGCAGAAGCAAGGAAGCCGATGCCAAGGATGATGGCATACGACGCGAATGTACCGTTGCGGTTGCCTCCGAGAGGGATGTAGAGGTAGTCCTGCAGCCACTTGGAAAGCGAGATGTGCCATCTCTTCCAGAACTGCGCGGCGTTGCGCGCCTTGTAAGGCGAATTGAAGTTCTTCGGAAGGTGGAAGCCCATCAGCATTGCCACACCGATTGCGATGTCCGTGTAGCCTGAGAAGTCGGCATAGACCTGCAGTGAATATCCAAACAGGGCGGTGAGGTTCTCGAAGCCAGAGTAGAGAAGAGGGTTCTCGAAGACTCTGTCACAATGGTTCACGGCAATGTAGTCACTCAGGATCAGCTTTTTGGCGAGACCATTCAGGATCCAGAACACGGCGAGGCCGAAGTGCTTGCGCGTCAGGAAGAAAGGCTTGTGAAGCTGAGGAATGAAATCCGTTGCCCTGACGATAGGGCCTGCGACAAGCTGAGGAAAGAAGCTCAGGTAGAAGCCGAAGTCGAAAAGATTGCGGACAGGCTCGATCTTGCCCTTCTGGACATCGACCAGGTAGCTGATTCCCTGGAAGATGAAGAACGAGATTCCCACCGGAAGGAAGATCGACTCGATGCTGAAGGCCTGGGAGCCCAGGATCGCATTGCCGGCAGAGGCGATCCAGTCATGGACACGGAACTGCGTCCCGAACAGGTTGTTGACCACGTCGGTGACGAAGTACGCGTACTTGTAGTAGAAAAGCAGCGACAGGTTCAGGACGATTCCCGTCACCAGCAGGGCACGTCTCGACCCCTTCCCCTCCAGCCGCGGCAAGGCAAGTCCGATCCCGTAGCACGAAAGGATGACCGTCAGCAGAAGCATCAGGAAGAGCCCGCTCGTCTTGTAGTAGAAGAACAAGCTCATGAAGAAGAGGAACGCATTCCTCAGAAGGACCTTGTTGCGGAACAGGCAGAGGAACGCAAGGACAATCGCGAAGAATGCCCAGAAATAAAATTGTGTGAACAGCAGAGGATGGGCCTGGTCGAAAGCGAAGAGGTCCTTGATGAAATCCAATGCTACCTTAGCCAAATCTGTCATCTTCCCGTCCTGTTCAAATGTTCGTTGTACTTTTCCATCAATGCATCGTAGAGCAGGTCACCCAGTATGGTGTACCCCTCATCGGTAAAATGTATCTTGTCGCGTCTGGCCATGCCGGCCAGCTCCCATTTCCTCATCGACCCGGTCCCTCCCATGATCTCATACTGGTCCCAGACTCCGCCACCGCACTCGGCGCAAAGCTCCTTGAAAGCCGCCCTGGCCTTCTCTCCGTTGGCGTTGACATAGTATCCCCTCTTGCGGGACCGGCGGAAACTGTCGTTGTTCGTCACGAAGAGCAGGGCACAGTCCGGGTTAACGGACCGGATCCGCGCGATCAGAGCCCTGTACCTTGCCTTGAAGGCCTCGCCGGAGAAATCAACAGGCATCGCATCATTGATCCCGATGGCCAGCACGGCCAGGTCAGGATGCACAAGAGCAAGATCCCTTTCAAGGTCCTGGCATCTTGAATATGCAACCAGGCTGGCTCCGTTCACTCCGACACCCGAGACGGTGATGCCAGGCTCATCCCTGTCCAGATAGACTCCTGTCAGGGTGAAAGGTCCCCTGCCTCCACGGAAGGCAATCTTCACGGAATCCTGCAGGCAAGGCAGGCTGAAGAGCCAGCTTGAATCGGCAGGAACCCCGGCCAGGGTGTCGCCGCAGTCGGAGACGACCACCGGCTCCATGCCACCGCCCGCGGACCAGCCCAGGACACGGACAGAAGAGAATGACATGTGGACATCCTCCGGTCCCTGGTGCCGCGGCACAAGCACGATCCTCAGCGAGGCAGTCGTGTCAGAGGTGGAAACGGCCATGCCGCTCAGCCCAAGGCGGGAAGAAGGCTCCCTCTGGACACTCTTCGCACTTGTCCACTCACCCTCAACGCGTGTCTTGAAGCTGGAAGGATTGTTGGTCTTCGCAGCGGAGAAAGGGAAAACGAGCCCTCGCCCGCCATCCAGGTCGCCGAGAACACCGAACTCAGTCCCGACCGAAAGAAGGTCGTTGCGCAAGGCTCTCGTCATCGTCCCTCCCTGGGCATGCGAACCCCCCATGTGAAGGACGCTCACCATGCCCCTCCCCTCGAGGAAGAGCGTGTCCATCTTCGCGAAAAGCTTCCCGAA
>JAGHSC010000136.1 GCA_018066065.1 Candidatus Cryptobacteroides faecihippi | reverse complement strand
GGAGGCAGGGCACCGAGGGTGTAGCATCCGATGTCGCCGAAGATGCGGTAGTCAGGGTAGTCGGCAAGGACCTTGTTGAGGGCTGTGTAGACGTCTCTGTGGCCGCAGCCCTGGCAGAGCTGAGGAGGCCTTGCGGCGAGGTTCTGTGCCTGGCTGAAGACTGGACCTGAAGGGATTCCGAGTGCTGCAGCGACATTGTCCGGGGTCAGTTCACCGGTGCGCGGGAGGTCTCCGGTGAGGCGACCCTTGATCACCTTGCCGGCGCCGAGGATGCCCTTGACCTGTTCCTCGATGACGGGCTGTCCGTCTTCGATGACCATCAGGGTCTCACACTTGCCGGAGAGCTCCCTGACTGCATCTGCAGGAATCGGGTACTGGCTGACCTTGAGGATGTCGAACTTGTCTCCCGCGGCTTCCTTGACGTAGTTGTAGGCGATTCCGCAAGCGATGATTCCGGTCTTGCCATCCTTTCCGGATTCCTTCCTGTTGTAGGCCGATCCGGCAGCGGCTTCCTCCATTGCAGGCTGCTTGTCGAGAAGCTCGACGTACTTGCGCCTGGCGATTCCCGGGAGGAGGACCCATCTTTCGGTCGACACATTGAGGGCGTTCTGCTCCTTCGGCGTGTCCTTGACCTCGACTGCAGCGCGGCTGTGAGCCAGTCTGGTCACGACCCTGAAGAGTACAGGAACCTTCAGTCTCTCAGAGAGATCGAAAGCGTCGGCCACCATGTCGTAGGCTTCCTGCTGGTTGCTTGGCTCGAAGACAGGGATCAGTGCGAACTTCGCGTAGAAGCGGCTGTCCTGCTCGTTCTGTGATGAGTGCATCGAAGGGTCGTCGGCCGCGAGGACCACGAGTCCACCGTTCACGCCGGTGATCGCACTGTTGACGAAAGCGTCGGCACAGACATTCATTCCGACGTGCTTCATGCACACGAGGGCACGCTTTCCTGCGAAGCTCATTCCCAGAGCCGCTTCCATTGCAGTCTTTTCATTGGTGCACCAGCGGCTGTGGACTCCTCGCTCACTTGCGAGCCTGCTGGCTTGGATGTACTCCGTTATCTCTGTGGAGGGTGTGCCGGGATAGGCGTAGACGCCACTCAACCCGGCATCGAGGGCACCTTGTGCGATTGCCTCGTCTCCAAGTAGAAGTCTCTTGCTCATTCCTGATTGGATTAATCGTTCGTTTCTTAGAATTGTCTTACAATATAGGCATTTGTCTCCGATTTTCCGAAAATAATGGAGACTTGATCATCATGTCATCTCCACCGGCATGATCATGCCATCCTCGTCGAAGACCAGCCTGTCGATGCAGACATGCCTGTCGTTCCCTTCCGTCGATCCGATGGGGTGACGATGGTAGATGATGTAATATTCACCATCGGGACCCTTCACGACGGAATGGTGGCCGGCTCCGGTGCCATGCACATCGTCCTGCTGGAGGATCTTGCCGACCCTCTCGAATGGACCGTAGGGGCTGTCCGAGACGGCATAGGCCACGCAGTAGTCGGCCTGAGTCCAGCCACCCTCGCTCCACATGAAGTAGTACTTTCCGTCCTTGAAGATCATGAATGGACCCTCCACGTAGCCGTCAGGGGTGATTTCCTTGAAAGTCTCTCCATCCTCGAAAGGGACGAGGCCTGTGAAACCGTCGTTGAGAAGGACCATGTTGCAGTGTCTCCATCCTCCGTAGTACATGATCCATTGTCCGCTCTTCGGATCCTGGAAGACGCACTGGTCGATCGGCTGGGCACCGTTCACGATCTCGTTGATCAGCGGTTTTCCCAGCAGGTCCTGATAAGGGCCTTCCGGCTTGTCCGAGACAGCCACGCCGATGCCGCCGACCTCTCCCTCGTGGACGTCGTTGCATGCAAAGAAGAGGTAGTGCTTTCCATTGTTGACAGCGGTTGCAGGTGCCCACAGGGCCATCCTGAGCCATGAGATCTCGTTTGCCGAGATGATGTTCTCATGCTTCACCCAGGTCTTCAGGTCCTTCGAGGAGAAGGCATCCAGATGGAGCTGGTCCTCATAGCGCTGTGAGTAGGTGGGGAATATCCAAAGTTCGTCGCCGAGCATCGTTGCCTCGGGATCGGCATACCAGCCTTCGAAGAGAGGGTTTGTCCATTCTGTCCATCTGACCTTTGTCCCGCATGATGTGAGAGCGGCTGCCATAAGCGCGACGGCAGCAATCTTCTTAAGCTTGATCTTCATTGTCTTTTTGTCTATTCTACAAATATATAAAAAAGAGTTATCTTTGAGCAACGGAACAACAACCCAGAATCAATGAATATGAAGACTTTTTCCCTCGCAGCCCTGCTGCTTGCAACCGTGTCTCTCTTCTCATGCTGCAACGATCCGGAATCGGCATTCCCTCCTGCAGTGAAGTCTTGTCTTGACAGCTACCGCGGCAATGCGGAGGTGAACCAGATCGTGTTCGTGATTCAGGATTCATGCTCTGATGCCCATGTCAGCATGGTCGAGCGCCGTCATTCTGGAAAGAAGGATTTCTGGGAGGAGACGATGGCCTGCGATGCCTTCATCGGCAGGGAAGGCACCGGTAAGCAGAGGGAAGGGGACATGAAGACTCCTCTGGGTGACTATGGCATCCTCCAGGTCTTTGGAATCAAGCCGGATCCGGGTACATCCATGCCTTACCTCCAGGTCGAGGACTGCCATTACTGCTGCGGCGATTCAGTCGCCTACAACAGGATAATCGACATCAACGAGATGCCTCACGAGTGTGAGGGCGAGCATCTCATCAAGTACGGAACATCCTACGCCTACAGCATGTTCCTTGACTACAACAAGGAGTGTGAGTTCGGCCGTGGGTCGGCTATCTTCTTCCACTGCAAGGGCTCGAAGAGGTACACCAGCGGCTGCATCGCCGTGGATGAAGAAAAGATGGTGCAGATTCTCCGCACCATCGACTCAAACGCTCGTGTGATTATCTTCTAGTCTTCCTTGATCTTCGCTGCCTCGGCAGCTCTCTGGACACAGATCTCAGACCACTTCGGCGACCTGTCGTAGATCGCTGCCAGGTCTTCCATGATCTTCGGGACGTCTATCTTCTGAGGGCAGATCCCGGTGCATGCTCCGCAGCCTATGCAGCTGTGCGGGCGTTTCTCTTCAGGCATCGATTCGAGCCTCATCATCGGCGTGAGGCTGAACTGCACGCTGAGGTCGTTGTAGGCTGCGACCAGTGTAGGGATGTCCAGCGCCATCGGGCAGCCGTCGCAACAGTATCTGCAGCCTGTGCATGGTACGCTCGACTTGAGATCCTCGGCAATCTGCGCAAGAGCATCTTTCTCGCTGCCCGTCAGTGGTTTCCGCTCTTCGAATGTCTTGATGTTGTCGACCATCTGGTTCATGTCCGACATCCCGCTCAGCACGACCTTGACCTCCGGGAAGTCCTGAAGCCATCTGAATCCCCAGGCGGCAGTGCTTTCATCCGGCCTGAGTCCCTTCAGCATGTCCGTGTGCCTCTCGCAGAGGTTTGCAAGCTTTCCTCCCCTGAGTGGTTCCATGACCCAGACCGGAATATTCCTGGATGCAAGAAGGTCGCATTTCTCCCTTGCCTTCTGCAGGGTCCAGTCAAGGTAGTTCAGCTGGATCTGGCAGAATTCCATGTGCTCGCCGTACTCCGAATCCAGGATGGTCCTGAGCAGTTCCAGCTCTGCGTGGCTGGAGAATCCCAGGTGCTTGATGCGCCCGAGTTTCTTCTGCTCGACGAAGTACTTGAGGATGCCGTGTTCCGGGTTGCTGTAGACGTCCCATGAGCTTTCCGTGATGTTGTGCATCAGGTAGAAGTCGAAGCAGTCCACCTTGCAGCGCCGGAGCTGTGTCTCGAATGTGGCTGCCGGATCATAGCTATCGGCAGGCTGGTGCCCCGGGAACTTGTCAGCGAGGAGAAAGCTTTCCCTCGGATGGCGGCTGAGTGCGTCGCCGATCACGATCTCGGACATCCCGCTGTGGTAGGGGACTGCCGTGTCGAAGTAGTTGACGCCATTCTCGAGAGCGTAGTCTACCATCTTGAAGGCGAGGTCCCTGTCGATGGTCTTTCCGTCTTCCTTGAGAGGGAGACGCATGGTTCCGAAACCTAGGGCAGAGATTCTTTCTCCGGCAAACTCATTGTAGATCATTTGTTTCTATCTTAATGAAATCTCACGGAAATATGCTGGGGTGTGGAAGTTCGGCTTCGGTGTACCGACCTTGTTCCAGCTGAGGTAGTGAGGCTTGTCTGTCTTGTCGCCGCATTTGTAGAAGTTGGCCATGAGGGTCTCCGGGCAGGAGTCGAGTCCGAGGACTTCGAATGGTACCTCGAGCTCGAGCCACCATGAGGTGGTTCCCTTGATGTCAACGGTGTCGCGTGGGATGGATGTCCTTCTGACCACCTTGGCCATGGTCTCCTCGTCGAAGTCTTCGTAGTCGCTGATCGAGAGTCTCCTGGATGCCAGGCAGGTGCCGATGCAGTTTGTCTCGAAGTTGAAGTAGTGGTCGTCTCCAGGAATCTGGACGAAGAACTCGCAGCAGCTGTCTGTGCAGACAGGCCCGTTGTTCTCGGTGACGTTTGCCTTCACGTTGTCCTCTGTGACATCGAACCTGATGAGCAGCCTGTCGTCCGTGTGGGCAACGGCGAGCCTTACCTCAGGGGCGTACGGGAAGAGGTCCGGCCAGCTGACCTGGTTGACTTCTGCCTTTGCGAACCTGTCCAGTTCTTCGAAGCCTTTGACGGTTGGAACCTTGAATGTGTCATCTGTCTTGCAGCTGACGATTGCGGCCAGCATGTAAGCGAGGACGATGATCTTTGAAAGCATCTTGTTCATTATCTTTTCCTGTTAATTCCATCTTGCTAATTTAGAATAATAATTCGTAACTTTAGTCTTTGTAAAAGATGAATCGATGACATTATGGATATTCTTGTGAAAACAATCTCTCTCACAATAGCCGGTGTGATGCTGTCTCTGTCTGTCTGCTCTGCGCAGGATTCGTTCAAGGCCAGGATGGCTCGGGAACCAGAACTTGCAACCGCCCATTACCTTCTCTATCAGGCTCCGGCTGAGAAGCTTACCCCTTCTCCCAAGGGCTACAGGCCTTTCTATCTCAGCCATTACGGCCGTCATGGCTCTCGCTGGCTTATCGGTCCGACGGTCTACTCCAGGCCTTGCGGACTGATGCATTCCGAGGACGAGGCCGGCAACCTGACTGCCCTGGGCAGGGAGGTCATGGCAAAGCTCGACGAGGTTGTCGCCGTTTCTGCGGGCCGCACCGACGAGCTTACGGAGAAGGGACACCAGCAGCACAGGGAGATTGCCGAAAGAATGTACAGGAACTTCCCGGAGATCTTCGGAAAGGATGCCGAGGTCGAGGCTCATGCCACCATCATCATCCGCTGCATCCTCAGCATGATGTCTGCCACCAACGAGCTTTCATCCCTCAATCCGAAGCTTCGCATAACGACCGATGCCAGCAACCATGACATGTACTACATGAACTGGTCCGATTCGAAGGGGCAGATCAAGGCGAGTCCTTCCTACAAGGATGCAAGTGATGTCAGGAATGCATTCGTGGAGAGGCATTTCCATCCTGAGAGAGTCCTTTCCGCCCTTTTCAAGGATCCTTCCGGCATCGATCCTGAATTCTACAACCAGCTGATAGAGATTGCAATGAGCCTTCAGGGCACTCCATGCAATGTGGATCTTCTCGGTCTCTTCAATGAGCAGGAGCTCTACGACAGGTACTGCATCATGAATGCGAAGTGGTATCTCGGCTCTGCCAACAGCCCTGCCAACGGCAATGTCAGCATGTACAGCCAGACCAACCTTCTCAGGAACTTCATCGAGGAGGCTGACAAGGCAATCTCGGAGGTCAAGCCTTCGGCTGACTTGAGGTATGGCCACGACAGTGCCATACTCCCTCTCGTGGCTCTCATGCAGATCGGGGATTGTGGTCTTTCGACCGACGATCTCGAGGCTCTTACCGACAGGTGGAATGCCTGCGACATCACTCCTATGGCTTCGAACCTCCAGCTTGTCTTCTACCGCAACAGGAAGGGTGACGTGCTTGTCAAGATTCTTTTCCAGGAGAAGGAGATGACTCTTCCGATCGAGGCCGTGACCGGGCCTTACTATCGCTGGGCCGATGTCAAGGGATTCTGGAACGGGATTCTCGCCAAGTCTCCAGTAAAATAGCTTTTCCCTGGTTGCACGGGACAGCCTCAGCGGACTGCCTCCTGG
>JAGHSC010000261.1 GCA_018066065.1 Candidatus Cryptobacteroides faecihippi | reverse complement strand
CCTGGCTTTCGTACAGCGACTTGAGCCATTCTCCCCATGTCTTCCCACCTGTCCAGGACATCATCTCGTCCCTAAGCACATCAGCGAATGTGACTGGATCCTCATCGGAATCGTGCTTTCCCTTCAGCCATGCAAGCATCTCGGCAGACACATATTTCAGAGCCTGTACTCCTGCCTTTGCCCTGGCGTACATGATGAACACCTTTGCGAAATAAGCCGTCTTGAATGAGGCATCCGCCTCCGTTGCCGTCATGGCGGCCAGTTTCCTGTACTCAGGGGCAATCTTTTTGTACGTCTCAACAAGCTCGGCCAGGTTCTTGGTGACATCGCTTCCCTTGGCCAAAGCGACTTTCTTCTTCTCGGCCAATGCGGCATCCATCTGGCGTTTCCTCTCTGCAGCGGCCTTGGCTTCCCTTTTCTCGGCAATGGAGTCTCCGATTGCCTGCACACCAAGACTGAGAAGGCCAAGTCCCAGGCCGACGCCCGCTCCACGCAGGGAATTCTTCTTGGCAGAGACATCAAAGACAGCCTCTCCAAGGTCTGCCATGCCGTGAGACACACTCTCGACACTGTCACGGAACTGAGCAATGGAAGAATCGATCTTCGCACACTGCTCAAGGATGCTGTCGATGAAGGTCTGCATCCTGTCGATGTCCTTCATCATCTCTCTCAGCTTCTCATCACCTTCTGTCTGATTCCTGCACACGAATTCGAAATCCAGCGCGAGTGGGATAGGGGTTGATTTGATATTCATCTCTTGTCTGTTTACGGCAGGATTCTTCTGCCATCTGCACAAATATCCCAAGAAACCGCTTCGCAGTCAAGTTCACATTAGGTCATATTCACGGAGGGCTGCAGATTGCATTTTTGTTCTTACTTTTGCAGCATGAGACACGCGGTAAGCATATTCATAACATTCATAGGTCTCCTCCTTGCCGGCTGTGAGCCTGATGTCAAGGTGGCTGCGGTGCCTGCAATCGGGGAGATTCAAGTCGAAGCCATCTCCTCTTCGTCGGTGAGCCTGAGGGCAGACCTGACTGATGGAGAAAGCGCCAAGTCCCTGGGATTCAGGCTGAACGGAAGTTCAGAGCACACTGCGACACTCGAAGGTGGGTCGATGAAGGCGACCATCGAGGGGCTGAAGCCAAGCACAAGCTACGAGGTGTGGGGCTTCGCCTCGAATGGAGTGAACACGGTACGTTCGGAGAGTCTCACCTTCACAACCGAGGACCAGTTCCCGGACAAAGCTTTCAGAGAGTATGTCCTGTCTTCCTTTGACAAGGATGGAGACGGGTTCATCTCGGAGGCTGAGGCAGATGCCGTACAGAGCATGCACCCTTCCGAGGAAACCAGACGGAATCTTCAGAATGTCAAGGGATTGGAACTGTTCCGCAACATCCAGGACCTGGGGCTCTGCGGCTACTGGGACTGGACAATCGCTCTCAGGGAGATCGACCTTTCCACAATGCGCAGGCTCACTTCGGTGAACCTGACATGGGGGATGCTCGAGACTCTGGAGATCCCTCAGAGCATGACGGTCATTTCCACCCTCGCCCTCGACTACAACTTCGTGACCGAGCTGGATCTCAGGAACATCGTCTCCGCCGACTATATCCAATGTGCCCACAACAGGCTGGAGCGCATCAACTTCAGAAACCTGGAGAGGGTCGGGGAGCTGCATGTCG
>JAGHSC010000195.1 GCA_018066065.1 Candidatus Cryptobacteroides faecihippi | reverse complement strand
ATTATCCGTCACGCCGGTACCGATCTCGTAGCCGAATTCCTTCGGTCCGATTACCGACGAGACTTCCGGGCTCCCCTTCCATGTCTTTGCGACAGTGGGCTGTCCGGAGCAGATGATGTGAGTCTTGACGGAGAGAGAGTCCATCTGGCAGTCGGTCATGCCGGTAGCCCAGCACTTGGTCCAGTTGTAGCAGACTGTCGGAGACTCATGAGCGTAGATCACTTCGTACATCGAGTACATCTTCCCGCCGAACTCCTGCCACATCGGATCCTTCCTGACAGCATCGAGAGCCTCCCCTTCGAGTCCCTTCCATGAGAATGGGCCATAGGCGTCCCAAAGGTGCGTGTACGCTGCGCAGATGTCCGTGATCCATCCGTCATAGACGCCGCTTTCCAGGTCCAGGTCGGTAGAGATCGCTTCCCTGAGCCGTTCCGGATCCATCTCGAACGCCATGTTCTCAAGCTGCCAGTTCATCTGGTTCTCCTCGATGTCGAAGATCGCCGTGGTGTTGTCGAAGTCGAACACGGCGTAGGACGGCTCGGACGGGTGGCCGTAGGCATCCATGAAATCATTCAGCCCGGCCAGGACGTCCGGAGCCCAGTCCTTGTGGTGGAGATGGGCAGTCTGTGGTGAACATGCCACCAGAAGCACTGCAAGAAGTAGATTCGTCAGTTTTTTCATACTGCGAAATTACTGAAAAATCTGCAGGATTTGATACCTTTGCCATCATGATAGCGATTATTGCAGAGAAGCCATCTGTGGCAAAGGAAATCGCCAGGATCGTGGGGGCGGGTAGAAGGGAAGACGGATTCCTTTCAGGCAACGGCTACTGCGTAACCTGGGCGTTCGGACATCTGGTCCAGATCGTCACACCGGAGTCAGATGTCCCTTGGAAGGCAGAGAACCTTCCCATACTCCCCTCTTCATTCCTCCTGGAACCAGGCCAGACAACCGGCTCGGACGGCAAGAGAAAGGCCGACGACGGCTACGTCCACCAGCTCGAGGTCATAAGGAGGATCTTCGACGAATGCGAGTACATCATCAATGCAGGCGATGCCGGCCGCGAGGGTGAACTCATCCAGAGATACATCTACGCCTACGTCGGCTGTACCAAGCCTGTCAAGAGGCTGTGGATCTCGTCACTGACCGACAAAGCCATCAAGGAAGGTCTCGAGCAGCTTCACGACAGTTCGGAATCCGACACTCTCTATGCTGCCGGAAAGGCTCGAAGCGAAGCTGACTGGCTGGTCGGGATCAATGCGACCAGAGCCCTGTCGATCATCGCAGGAAAGGGTGTGCGCTCGCTCGGAAGGGTGCAGACTCCGACTCTGGCGATGGTCTGCAAGCGGTTCATCGAGAACAGGGACTTCGTACCCCAGACATTCTGGAACATCAAGGTGACCGCCCAGAAGGACGGCATCCCATTCAAGGCAATCACCAAGGAACGTTTCCTGGACAGGGAGAAGGTCGAGCAGGCCACGGCAAGGGTCAGGGAACTCGGACAGCTGACCGTGACCAGGATGGAGAAGAAGGAGAAATCGCTGAACCCTCCCTACCTCCATGACCTGACATCTCTCCAGAAGGAAGCCAACAAGAGATTCAGCCTCTCCGCCCAGGAAACCCTGGACACGGCCCAGAGGCTTTACGAGAAGAAGGTACTGACCTACCCGAGGACAGGCTCTCGCTTCGTGCCGGAGGATGTCTTCGCCACGCTCCCATCCCTGATCGCGCAGCAGGAAGGCCATCCGCATTTCGGCAAGGCTGCTGCAGGGCTTTCAGGCAAGACTCTGAACAAGCACAGCGTGGATGCCACCAAGGTGACTGACCACCATGCCCTTCTCCCGACGGAAGTCCTTCCGCAGGGACTGAGCGACATCGAGCAGAAGATCTACGACCTGGTGCTTGCCAGGCTTCTGGAAGCCGTGTCCCCGAAATGCGACATGGTCTCCACGAGTGTGGAGCTCTCCGCGGACGGGATCATATTCAGCGCCCACGGCAACATCATAGTCAGGCCGGGATGGAAGTCCGTGATGAACGACAAGCCGGAGAAGGCAAAGGATGGAGAGGATGAGGAGCAGAACCTTCCTCCGTTCGCAGAGGGAGACATCACCCCAGTCACGGAAGTGGAGTGCACCGAAGGCAAGACCAAGCCTAAGCCTCTGCACACGGAAGCGACCCTTCTTGAGGC